>DGUB01000032.1 GCA_002393815.1 Ruminococcus sp. UBA4321
CTTTCATTGCCTTTCCGGCAGCCATAGAAGGTCTGTGATGCGGATTTTCCGGAGATACTGTACCATAGCCTGTGAAGAAGCTTGTTGCAACCGGATTCACACCGAGCAGATAGTTCAGCTGTGCTTCGGCAGCATCCAGATATTTCTGTTCGCCTGTCAGCTGACTTGCCAGACCTAAGATAATGCCGGAATTGGCAACAGTCATATTGCTGCCCCAGTCGAATTTGGTCAGAGCCACGCCGTAAGGAGAAGCCTGAGAATTCTGAACGAATTTATCTGCCTGCTTGAGAACGGCACTCTTTGCGTTCTTGTAAGCTGTGGAATTCTGGTCAGCATTTTTCATCGTCAGGATAGCGATATTGCCATAGTCGCCGACGAGTGCCCAGTCCATGCCGGTCTGTGTGGAAAAGCTTTCCATAGCGGTCAGATATTTGCTTTCGCCGGTTGCTCTGTAGAGCTGTGCGGCTGCCCAGTAGCGTTCATCCCTGTCGGACTTGTCGCCGTATTCGCCGGTTGTGATATCCTGCGGATTCTGGAAAATCAGATTCGGATTCTGTTCAAGGAAAGCCCATGCTTTCTTGGCAGCAGCCAGACACTTTGCAGCATAAGCGGAATCATAGGACTGGTAAACTTCTGCGGCGAGTGCCATAGCACCGGCAAAGTCAGCAGTGGAAGTTGTAGAGATGGGAGTCACAATCAGCGGAGCAGTTTCCTTTTCCGGAGCAACATAGCCGGGGAAGTTTTCACAGGTCACTTTGTGATAAACACCGCCGCTGTTTGCATCCTGCATCTTGAACATCCAGTCGAGTTCAAATTTGGCTTCGTCGAGAATGTCAGCCTTGCCGTTGCCGCTTTCCGGAATGCCTGTGTTATCGGCATACATAGAGGGATTTGCCAGATAAGCATAGAGCAGGTCAGCCACAGCCTTCGCACCCGGAACAACATAGCGTCCGTAGTCGCCGGCATCATGCCAGCCGCCGGAAACGTCGATTTTATTATTTGTGCCGTATATGGTAGCCTGTGTGTTGTGGCATGCGCCGTGACCGAAATCGGCATCTGTTACAGTAGTTCCGCATCTCTGGAGATAGAGCATCTTGACAGAATCTGTTAAAAGATTGGTATAGGGATTCTGTTCGATGGTGAACTTGTAGGAATCATCCAGATTTGCACATGTGATATAATAAGTACCCGGTGCGGTGACTTTGGAGAAATCGCCTGTCCAGTCGGTTTCCTGTGCGGAACTGTTGTTTATGGAAGAAGAAAGCTTTCCGGTATAGACAGTCTGCTTGGTGGAAGCATTGACAACAGAGAATTCTGTCTGATTTGTCACGTTGCGGAACACTGCTGTTTTCTTGCTGTCTGTCTTGTAGCCGACCTGATTGGTCATGATAGACGGTGCATAGGGCTTTCCGGCACTCTTGTCAACTTTGCTGTCATCTACAAGTTCCAGAGAAACATTGTCCAGATAGATGGTATGTTCCGGAAGCGCACCGCCGTCTTTTTCCTGAAGACCGCAGTTAAAGACGAGTTTTGCCATGATGTCGGTTTCTTCTTTCATTGTGAATTCATAATCCACAGTCTGCGGAGTAGGTCCAATATCCAGACCCTTCCAGGTATATGCCTGATAAGTGCCGCCGTTCTGCTGAATCATGCCTTCGACAAATCTGTTTGTCGTGCAGGAGATATCATATTTTAATCTGTAAACGCCGTTCTGATACAGCGGAATGATATCATAATACATCTGCATTGCATAGGTGACTTTGCCTGTGCTGCTGACTTTCAGGGCGAGTTTGCCGTCTTCGGCAACCAGTGAACCTGCACCGCCGCTTTCCTTGTACATGCCCCAGCCGGAAATACCGCTCTCGAATGTACCGTTGCTGATAAGCGCACCGGCAGCAGATACGGAAATCTGAGTCATCGGCATTGCGGAAGTCATCATAGCTGCACATACTGCAAAGACAGCGGCACGTTTTCTGAATGTTTTCTTGTTCATAAAAAATTTCCCCTCTCAAAAAAAATATGATTGAATTTTCAAAACGTTTCTGAGCTGACAGCGCATATCAGCTCTGTTTGTGATTTTATTATATCAGGATTTTACATGAAATAATATCATTTTCTTGATAAAAATAGTAAAATTTTGACACGACTGCAAAAATATAAAAACTGCCGCAGATTCGCGGCAGTCAGATGACTTTTTTCAGAAATGCTGTTCCAGTTCCGGCATGTTATATTGCTTTTTATAAGCTTTCGGGGTCATACCCATATACTTCCGGAATACTTTGATGAAATAACTCTGTGAACTGAAGCAGAACAGACTGCTCACCTCAGAATCAGAATAGTCCGAATACCGGAGCAGACTGGCAGCCGCTTCAATCTTCTGCTGGCTGACATAGTCGCTGAATGACATGCCGGTTTCTTCTTTGAACAATCTGGAAAGATACGCTTCACTGATTTCGAGATAATCCGCCACATCTGCCAGCAGAATGCGGCTGTGCAGATGTTCGCTGATATATTCGATGGTCTTGACAATCTGTTTGGAATAGACTTTGCTGTTGCGGACACGCTGCATTTTTCTGGTATAGCCTTCGAGCATTTCCTTGTGAACGGCACGGACTTCGGCTTCTGTGCGGCTCTCATCGGCTTTCATAATATAGAGGTCGCTCAGATGATATGCCGTTTCCGGTGTCATGCCGTAGCGGATGCAGAACCGTGCAATCAGCGCAGCCGACACAACAAGATGATATTTCAGATTCCGGAGCGCATCTTTGCTCAGCGTGCCGCAGCCTTCGGCGAACAGCGGACTGGCGAAAAAACGCATCATCTCCATGTTTCCCGTGCCGATACTCTCATAAAAGGCGATTTCCCTGTCGAAAGAAGCACGTTCAAAGCCGTCTTCTCTCTGCTGAAATAATAACTCTGCCACTTTCTTCTCCGTTTCCTGGTTCATGAAACCTCACCCCTTGTATGATTATAACATGATTTTGATAAAAATGCAAGGGGATTTGTTTCTTATTTACAAATTTTTCAGAATTTCTTCCCGGACGGAATTCAGTCTGGTATCAGAAAGACCGAAATCCATCTCTTTATAACTCCATGCACACCGGGCAATGCCGTATTTTTCAAACACATCATGAATGGTTCTGAACCATGCAAGCGTATCTTCCGGGGAAACACGGTCAATCACGCCGTATTCTCCGCAGTAAAGCACAGTATGATGCCTTTTTGCCTTGTCAATGGCAGAAGCAAACAGATTCTCGAAATATTCCGGTGTGATGCGGCTTTCCGAAAAGCGGAATCTTTCTTCCGGATTGATGGCTTCTGTCCAGTATGCGCCCTGATGAGTAAATTTCAGCGGCTCATAGCAGTGCATATTATAGATAACATTTTCATCATCCGGAATGTCCAGATACTGCACCGTTCTTGCGCTGTTGTTTTCATAGCTTCCGACAAGAATCAGTGTTTCCGGCGCATAGCTTCTGATTCGCCGGATACAGGTTCCGGCGATTCTGTTCCATGCCGAAAGAAATTTTTCTTCTGTCACTTCGTTGAGCAGTTCAAAAGCAATCTGTTCCGGCTGACTGCCGTATCTCTGCGCAAACCGCTCCCAAAGCTGATAGAACTGCTCCTGATAGTTCTCATCTTCAAAGAAGCCGTGTTCATTTTCTCCGTAAGTATCAAAAGAAAATCCGGCAGTCTTGTGCAGGTCAAGCACGGTATGAAGCCCGTACTTCCGGCATAATGCAACAGCATTGTCAATTCTGGAAAATCCTTCTTCGGATTCCAGAACGTTATAATCCAGCGGGATTCTGACATGGTCAGCACCCCATCCGGCGATTTTTTCAAAATCCTGTTCTTTGATAAAATGATTCAGCCGTTCCGGGCTGTAGTCGCACTGTGAAAGCCAGCCGCCCAGATTCACGCCTTTATAAAAGCCCTTTTGTTTCAGATTCAGCATAACTGCCGCCCCCTTGAATTGTGATTTTTTCTGATTATAGCATGATTTTTATCAAAAGTATAGTAGTTTCTTGATAATTATAGTAATTTTATGCACATGGTTCTGAAAAAAATACTGCTTCCGGAAATGAAAGCAGTACTTTTTCAGAAGATTCAGCTGTTTTGGACAGAGCGGATAAAATCTTTAAGTAATAATTCTTCCCCTGCGCCGCAGCGTGCGACGTATTGCAGGAGCAGGGCGGCATCGGAAGCATCTGCCCTGCCGTCAGAATTCAGGTCGGAATTTGTTATTTCTTCAGTAAGAAAATTCCGGTTTTTCGCGCCTTTTTCAGCTGCTATTGTGAGAATGGCAGCAGCATCCGCAGAGGAAAGGTTTTCGTCACCGTCCAAATCGCCGGCGGTTTCCCATACATTCTGCACATGAATTGTGGCAGGTGCATCGGCAGTGCGTATAAAGGAAAGAAATGTATCATCAATAGCACCGGGATATTTCTGAGAAAGTTCCGAAATAAAACGGATATGTTCCATCGTCATGTCATAAGGAGATTCGATACCGGCGGCAATGCGGGAAGCTTCTGCTTCGGCAGGTGTCATGCTGTCAGCAGTACTGTTTTCTTTCCAGTTTTCCCATTTTGTAAGCCACAGCTTGTATTCGGCACAGTGCAGTTTCAGTTCCTGCATGTCCTGTTCGGATATTTCTCCGATGAGCTGTGGATTATCACTGTATTCATGCGTATAGGCGAACAGGGTACTGCCGTCCCACATAGCTGTGCCGTGAAGGTCTTCCCATCTGTAGAATACATCCAGAACATTGTCATAAAGGGCAAGCTGTTTTGACATCTGTTCCCAGTCCTCGCGGTATTCAAAGCTGTAAGCCACTGTAAACAGGCGCGAACCCTCCGGGTATCTGCTGAACCAGTCCTCATAACCTTCTGTATAGGAAAGAAACTCCGGCTGACCGTCCTCATAGTACAAATCAGAACGTGTCACTTCGGCGGGGTCAATTTCTTCTACAGTAATCTGAAAAAGAGAATCTTCGTCCCACCACCACGGATGAATGAATTCCTCCGGAAGTTCCGAGCCGTCTGTCACGGCATAGCACATCTGCTCGAACCGGTAATGACTGGAAAACAGTATCTCACCGTGTTCGCTCTTGCTGTAAGTACAGGTAAAATGCGCATAATTCTGAGAATATCTCGAAATCTGGTCAGGTTCGGTCACAAGCTGTACCTGATTGTTTTCGTCCCGGATGAGAACAAAACTCTCCTCATCAGCATGAACCGGCAGACATGCCCCCGCAAACAGCAGACAGGAGACTGCCAGCGCGATTTTCTTTCTGATATTCTGTAACATAAAAATCCTCCTCTTTTCTGTATTATACAATTTCGTAGATTCTGACAGAAGCGATTTCTGCAAGCATCTGTTCCCGGCTCATATCCGAACGAATCACAAATACTGTTGCAGAAGCACTCCACAGTGCATAGTGAATCTGACTGCGGTCTGTGAAATAAGTGATTTCCTTGTCTCCGACCACAATGGTTTCCGGATTTTCGGCGGCAGCATGCCACCGGAATGAAATTTTCGGATAACTGGAAAATTCAAAGAATTCTCCGGTTTCCGGATTGCGGAAAAACCGGGTGTACTGTTCGCCGCTGACGATTTCCACGCCTGTCTCATATTTTGCAGCAAGTGCATCTAAGTCATAGGCAAGTTTTGCATAAGAAGGGGTATCTTCCTCCATAGTATCCAGCGGCTGATATTCCAAAAATTTATCTGCAAAGAAATGAATCTGATTTGTCCGGGAACCGTATACTGTCAGGGAACAGACAGACACCGCAAGCATTGCCGCGGCAAGGGCAAACCACCATCTTCGCACGCGGAACTTTCTGTCCGGCGGAGGATATTCCTGTTCATACAGCAGATATTTCATCTTCTTTCTGAATCTTCCAGAAAACCGATGTTCTTCTTCCGGTTCAGGAAAGAAATCTTCTTCTGATTTCAGACTTTCTGCAATCAGAGCATCCAGTTGTCTGTCATTCATTGCGGTACACCTCCGACAGCCTTTGTTTGAGTTTGTTTCTTGCACGGTGCAGGCGCACACGGACATTGGCAAGTGTAATGCCAAGCATTTCGGCAATTTCTTCATCTTCCAGTTCACAGCGGAATTTTAGCAGTAAAATATCACAGTAGACAGGCTCCAGAGAACGGATGATATCAAAAATCCGTTGCTTTACCTCGCGGGATTCGGTTTCCAGTTCGATATCCTGCAAGTCCGGAATTGTTTCTTCAAAATCCTCTGCCGGAAACTGCCGCTGATTCTGCTGATAAATTCTGATTGCTTCGTTCCGGGCGATAATCAGCAGATAATTCCGGGCAGTTTTTTCTTCCGGATTTCCGATTTTGTCCAGATGTCCGACAACTTTCAGAAATGCATTATGCACAGCATCTTCTGCAAGATAGGAATCTTTCAGAATCTGATAGGCAGCTGTGTACATATTCTGACAGTATCGTTCATAGAGCTGCCGGAGCAGGGATTTCTGTGCCGGCGTTCCCGGTATCGCACTCAGAAACAGAGCTGTCATGTATTGTCCCTGCTTTCCGGACGCAGTGCCAGATGTTCCGCGACAGAAACCAGAGTTTCCATATCCAGCGAGGAATATAAATAAAACATATAGCCGCTGCTGTCTTCCCATGCCAGCTCGCTGCTGAGCGGTTCCCGGATACCTGTATAATGCACACCGTTTTTCCAAAATTCCTGACAGGAGACTTCTTCTGTATTTTTCCCGAGCGTGAGCCGGAATTCGCCTGCCATCTGTTCAAAATAGAGCCAGTCTTTTCCGTCAGCATAATACTGTATACTTCCGTGCAGTGTAAGCACTTCCATGACAGATTCCATTTCTCCCAGACCACCGGTAATTTCATAAAGCTGCTGAATCGTCTGCTGCGGCTGTTCCGGTGTATTCTGCGGAAGATTCCGTCCGGGTGCAAACAGCAGAAATAGCAGAACACCATTGAGCAGAATCAGCAGAAAAATCAGTCTCAGCATCTGGTTTTGTTTCAGATAAGTAATCAGTTTGTCATGCATGATAAAATTCATCCTCTCTATAAGAAATAACCTTTGCGTGCATATTTAATTACAGAACATTCTGTGAATTTTTTGTTAATTTTTTATGAATATCAGAAAATAAAAAAGATTCTCTGCAAAATTGCAGAGAATCCATCATGCCGGCGGCGGGACTTGAACCCGCACGGTATCGCTACCAACGGATTTTGAGTCCGTCACGTCTGCCAATTCCATCACGCCGGCAATGATAATATTATATCATAACCGAATAGATTTGTCAAGTGATTTATGAAATTTTCTTGATTTTTTTCCAGAGGTCATATTGTTTCTGAACTTTCCGTGCAAAGCCGGGATTCATTTTTTCAGAAGCCTGCACCGCTTTTGCATAAAGATTTCCGTACATGCCGTTACTATTTTTCAGCTCCCGTTTCAGGTGCGGTTCTGCCCAATTCCAGACTGCATTTGCTTCCGGAATACCGGCATTTATCAAATCAAGAGAACTTTCCAGAATGAACCGGAACAGATTTACACCATACCAGCCGGATAAATCCATAGCAGAGAGTATTTCAAATTCCTGATATGCCTCTTGAAACTTCTTCTGTTCTGTATAAAATTTCAGCAAATTGTAATGAGCAGAAATGATTTCATCTTCATTATTTTCTTTTACAGAGAATGCAAGACTTTTTTTCAGCAAAGGCTCATTATCGGCAGTTCTGCCGAGCTGTTCATTCCACCAGATAAGATGCCGGCAGTCGGATTTGTCTTTTATTACATATTCTGATTTTACAATCTCCAGAAATTGCAGGGCATATTCTGTTTCGCCGGTATCGTAGGCAAGACTGAGACAATCTTCTGCATTGAAATCCGGGATTTCTTTTCTCGTCCGGCGGAAAAGTTCCGTTTCGTATTCATAACCGCAGTGACAGTCAAAATTCGCATTTTTGACACGTTCAAACAGTTCCGGATAATGATTCTCTGATACAGAAAGCAGAACCGTCAGAATTTTGATTGCATCGCCGATTCCCTGAAAACTGTTTGTTTCCAGATTCTGACATTCTTCCCCGAACAGACGGAGCAGAATTTCTTCCGGCACTTCCTTATGACAATAAAGAATATAACTGCATAATTTCAGTCTGTCCGTGCTGTGCGTATCATAAGTACCGTAAGTTTCGTGATGCCCCTCTTTCCAGCAGACTGCCGAAAAATCGCCGTTCATAACTTGCTGATAGTACGTTTCCCAGCCGGAAAGCATCTGATTCAATAAATCCTGATATGTCATAAAAATTCACCTTTATGCGGTCTGCGGTCGGAATTTCTTCGGCAGGGAAGTCATTGCATAGACAGATGCCGAAATCAGCAGTACATCCGCCAGAACCCATGCGAACGGACTCGCCAGACAAACTCCGGTAAAGCCCCAGTTTCTGACCATAAACCATGCCGCAAATACTCTTGCACCAAGTTCGAGAATTCCGGCACTCATCGGCAGGAAACTGTAGCCCATCCCCTGAAGTGAATTTCTCAGGACGAACAGTACAGCAAGCACCGGATAAAACAGTCCGCTGATTCTCAGATATTTTACAGCATAATCCATAATCGAGAGAAATGCTGTTTCTTTTGTGGAGACAAATAAATAGACAAAATATTTTCCTAAGAAGAACGAGAACGCATACGCAAAACAAGCATAGCAGACAGATACTATCAGACTTTTTTTCAGCCCCTCTTTGATTCTGTCAATGCGCCGTGCGCCCAGATTCTGTCCGCAGTAAGTCGCCATCGTAATACCAAGCGATTCCATAGGTCCTCCGACAACATTCTGAATCTTCTGAGCCGCAGTCACACTCGCGATAACCGTCGCGCCGAATCCGTTGATTGCCGTCTGCATAATAATCGTACCGATTCCGGTAATACTGAACTGAAACGCCATCGGCAGACTGATGCCGCACAGTTCGGCACATTTTTCAGGACGGAATGCAAATTCCTCTTTCTCGAATTTCAGAACCGGGAAACGCTTATGCATAAAGTACAGACAGCATAAAGCCGAAATTCCCTGTGCAATCACAGTTGCCAGAGCTGCCCCGGCAGTTCCGAACAGCGGAATCATCGCGAAATCCAGTCCGATATTCAGCACAGAAGATACCGCTAAAAATACCAGAGGAGTGATGCTGTCCCCCATTGCCCGGAGAAATCCGGCAAGCAGATTATATAATACTGTTGCTGTCAGTCCGGCGAACATGACTGTCAGATAACTCTGTGCATTCTCAATAATTTCCGGGGGAGTCTGCATCAGTTCCAGAATCGGACGGCAGAATATCACTGTTACCACAGTCAGAATCAGGCTGACAAGCCCGGAAATATAAGACGCATTCATCATGAAACGGCGCATATCTTTCATATCATTCGCGCCGTATCTCTGCGCGACCGGAATCGAAAGCCCGGTGCATAAGCCTATCGCAAAGCCGATAACCAGAAAACATACTGCTCCGGTCGAGCCGATTGCTGCTAACGCTTCGGAATTCATACATCTGCCGACAATCGCCGTATCTGCTAAATTATAAAACTGCTGTAAAATATTTCCTGCTACCATCGGCAGACAGAATTTTAAAATCAGCGATAACGGCTTGCCTTGTGTCATAT
>DGUB01000043.1 GCA_002393815.1 Ruminococcus sp. UBA4321
CTACAGGCGGGGGAGGATGTCACATATAGTAAAATAAAATTATACGCTGACAGTTCAGCCAAAACATAAATACTATTATTATAAAGAGAGGACAGGAATTAATTATGAAAATCTGGAAAAGAGCAGCCGCAGCGGCTGCAAGTATTGCAATTCTGTGCAGTGCCGCTGCACTTCCGGCAGCCTTCACAGCAGATGCCGCTTCACTGGAAAGTTCCTATACATGGGGAACGATGAAAATCGGCGGCGGCGGATTCGTTTCCGGTATCGTCACCGGAAAGGATGTCATGTATGCCCGTACTGACGTAGGCGGTGCTTACAAGTATAACTACGATACAGACAGCTGGGAACAGCTTTTCGGTTTTTTGAATGATGCCGAAAGAGGCTATCTGAGTGTAGATGCTATGGCAATTGACCCCACAGATGACAATACTGTTTATTTTCTCTGCGGATGTGCCTATTTTTCAGATGCAGGCACAAGAATCTATAAAACAACTGACGGCGGCAAAACATTCACTTATGTTGATGTTACTGACCTCATTCAGGTGCATGGCAACGGCTTCGGTCGTCAGTGCGGTGAATCAATTGCAATTGACCCCGATAACCCGAATGTACTCTACTGCGGCGGCGATGTAGCAGCTGATTCTAGCGGTCTGATTAAATCTATCGACGGCGGTAAAACATGGGCTTCTGTAGAAAATTTTGATAAGTTGGGATTCTTTGAATATGATGTCAATTGGCCGCAATGGGCAGAAAACCATATTGTCAAAGCAGCTTCTACAAGTGCGAACAGCAACAATGCCTATACACAGCAGAACGGCATTGCTACTATTGTAGTACTCGACGGCAAAGTATATGTCGGCGTTTCAAAAAAAGATTGTGCAAATGTTGTAGTTGCGGATACAAAAGATGATACCTTCTCCATTCTGGATAAAACTCTGCCCACAGCTGTTCTGCCATCGCGCTTTACGGTAGATGCAAACGGAAAACTGATGATTTCTTATATAGCCGGTCTGACCTTTGCAGACGGTGCCGGCGGTGTCTATCGTTATGACCCAGCTTCCGGCAAAACAGAAGATATTTCTCCCGTCGAAAACAGTATCGGCACATGTATCTGTGACCCCCAAGATGCCAATAAACTTTATGCTACAACCTGCGCAGTATGGAGCGGTCAAAGCTGGGATGCCAATACTACCTGCTACGGCGAATGGATGTACCGCTCAACAGATGGCGGAGCAACGTGGGAGTCCGTCTATGCCGGAAAACATGACGGTATCTGGTTCTATGACGAAACAATCGAAGACAAAGAAAAAAGAATGCATGACAGTGTTCTGTTTGATTACATGAAAGACGGCGGTTATGCATGGATTCAAGGAAAAGCCATTCACTGGTCAGGCAATATGATGATGAATCCCCGTGATACCAGCCAGATTTATACTGTTTCCGGCAACGGCGTATTCCGCTGGGACAATATCTGGGGCAAAGGCTATGACGACAGCCCCATTGCCACTTTTCATCCTACTGGCATTGAAGAAGTTGTTTCGCTGGATTTTGTCAGCACGGCAGATGGTCTTGACCTGTCCGCAATTGGTGACTATGACGGTTTTGTTCATACTTCTCCGGAAGAGATACCGGAACAGTATCAGCCGAATATGGGCAGTACTTCCGCAATCGCTGTATGCCCTCAGAATACAGATGTATGGGTAAGAGTGGCAGAGAATGACAACGATGTGGCATCGGGCTTTTACACCAGGGACAGGGGCAAGACCTGGACAAAAATGAATATTTCCAAAGGCAGCAAGGCTGCTGTTACACAGATAGATGATGATACCTACCGCATTTTTGCAACAACCAAAGGCGGGGCTTCCTATTCAGATGACTGGGGTGAAACATGGAACAGTATTTCTCTGAAAGGACTGTTCTATAACATGATTCCCGGAATTATGCCCGATTCTCAGAATCCCTCCGTTGTATGGGCATATGGTTACAGTCAGGCTGCCAACCAGTGGGACACCACACCGACAGAATATAAACTTTATAAATCTACTGACGGCGGCAAGACTTTCTCTGACCCTGTCCGCGTCTGCGATTATGACTACTGCGATGCCGCAACAAGAATTGCAGACCTCGGCGACGGCAATCTTGTAGTTGCCGGCGGCTGGCATGGTGCCTATTATATCGACGGAAGCACAATGACCCCCGAAAAACTGGATGTCTTCTACTGCAAAACAATCGGCTATGGTGCACCGGAAAAGAAAGGCAGTGTCAATGCGCTCTATATGTACGGCAGACCCACTGAAGAAGATACAGAAGGCATTTACCGTTCTACCGATGCCGGAAAGACATGGGACTGCATTAACACCAAACACCTCTACGGCGGTACCGGCAACGGCAACTACCTGGTCGGCGATATGAACGAATTCGGAAAAGTTTATATGTCTACAGTCGGCTGCGGCATTGTTTACGGAATGGTTTCCGGAAGCGCACCTGTGGAAACTCCGACAGAAACACCAACTTCTTCCGACGGCATTGTCTGGGGTGATGCTGACGAAAGCGGAAAAGTCGATATTCTGGACGTTATCACCATGAACAAAGCTCTGCTCGGAAAAGAAAAACTGACTGACAAGGGACTCAAAAACGGCGACCTGAACCAGAACGGCAAGCCGGAAGCTGCGGATTCCCTGAACATTATGAAATTAATCGTCGGATTGCTGAAAGAATCTGACTGCCCTGTAAAATAATAAAATTCTGATTCCGGAACTGATTCACTTCGTCAGTTCCGGAATTTTTTGCTGTCAGACCGATTCTCATAAATGACTGGCTTTTTTCTTGACATATGACGGATAATCTGCTATAATAAGACAGAGGAGATTCAGAATTATGAGTACGGTTATTATTATTTATTATATTTTAATCAATATTATCACATTTCTGCTGTATCATATCGATAAGAAAAAAGCACAGAAGCAAGCCTGGCGAATTCCGGAAAAAGTCCTGTTTCTGACGGCATTTCTCGGCGGTGCGCCCGGTGCGCTCGGCGGCATGGAGCTGTTCCATCACAAAACCAGAAAAGCTTATTTCTGGATATTGAATATTCTTGCACTGGCAGTCCATGTCGTACTGATGTACTGGCTGTTATTCCGTTCGCCGCTGAATCTGTAATTTTCAGAGATACAAAAATTATCACGAGGAGTATTTTTTATGCAGGAAGATAACATAAAAGCATGGCAATTTTTCCGGAATCCGGCTGTCAGAGAATTTACAGTGCCGGATTCTGTCACTTGTATCGGAAATCATGCTTTTTATGATTGCAGAGAACTCCGGCAGGTCAGCTTCGCCGGAACCCCCGAAACACTGGAACAAAGCGCATTTATGAAATGTTCCCGTCTGCCGGAAGCGGTTCTTCCGGCAAATCTGAAAGCTATACCGGAAGAATGTTTCTCCGGCTGTTACAGTCTCCGGAACGTCACAATTCCTGATACTGTACAGACTATCGGGAACAGGGCGTTTTTCCACTGTGCCGCGCTTCCGGAACTTCAGTTTCCGGCAAAACTGCACACAATCGGCATCAGCGCATTTGAACGCTGTACCGGTCTGAAAACAGTCACCCTTCCGGAACAGGTCGAAACAGCTGATATCCGTGCATTCTCAGGATGCTGGAATCTGACTTCTGTCAAATTTTCGCCCGGTATCCAGAAAATTCACAAATGGGCATTTGCGGATTGTTTCCGTCTGGAAAGCGTCAATCTTCCGGAAACCCTGACCGAACTCGGCGAAGGTGCTTTCATGAACTGCGCCAGTCTCCGGCAAGTCCGGATTCCGACAAGCCTGAAAGAAATCCGCCGGAATACGTTTCTCGGCTGTGCCGGACTTTCACAGATGCACATTCCGGAACATGTTGTCCGGGTCGGCGAACATGCATTCTCCTGCTGTCCGGAACTGAAAAAACTCGCCATTCACGATACGACAGAATGCGGCGGCTCCGGCTTGTTTGACAATATCCGGCTTCTTCATCTTTATAAGAACGGCTGTCATGTCCGGATTGAAATCAGCGAAGAGAAAGCCGGAGATGAAAATCTGCTTTTCCGCTTCTGGTCAGAAAAGGACAGCGTCAGAAGAAAAATTTTCTTCCGGCAGATGAAAAATCCTGCCTATAAAATTCCGCTTTCCGTGCTGATGACCGTGACGACACATGAAGAAAATTCTATCTACAGAAATTATATCAATCATAATTTCAAACTGGTTTCGCAGTTCCTGATGCAGAATCAGGATAAAGAAAATATCGATAAACTGCTTCAATTAGAATATTGAAAAAATTCCCGGAAACCACTTGACAAGCTCCGGAAATTATGTTATAATAATTCTTAGCTGTTGTAAACAGCGATATTTTCAAATCCTTGCCTGTTTGCAGAAAAACAGGCGGAATCCAGAAGGAGGTGCTATGAGAAATGGCAAAATTAAGCGAATCTTATGAAGCTATGGTTGTTTTCAGTCTCAAGAATGACGAGGAAGAAATGAGAAAGCTGATTGAGAAGTTCAAGGGCGTTATCGAAAGACACGGCACACTGACCGAAGAAGTGAACGAATGGGGCAAGCGCAAGCTCGCTTATCCGATTAACTACGAAGCAGAAGGTTACTATGTACTGTATACTTTCACATCTGCACCGGAGTTCCCGGCTGAACTGAATCGTCGTCTGAATCTGAGTGACGGCATTCTGCGCGCACTGGTAACAACCAAGTAAGAAAAAACTATTGGGGAGGTTTTTTTGAATGAACAAAATCATTTTAATGGGGAGATTAGTGGCAGACCCTGAATTCAGCATGACAACAAGCGGTATGGCAAGATGTACGTTCCGTATCGCAGTAGACCGTCCTGTACGTCAGGGAGAAGAAAAACAGTCCGATTTTTTCCGGATTACCTGCTGGGACAAGACGGCGGAAACTGTAAACCGCTATTTTGTCAAAGGGAAACCAATTCTTTTAGAAGGCAGAATTCAGAATGATAATTATACTGACCGTGATGGTGTAAAGCATTATCAAGATCAAATCATTGCTGACCGCATTAATTTTGTACTTTCTGACCCGACAAGAACCGGCAGCGGAAACAGCGGCAGACGCTCTGATGATTACGATAACGACCGTTATGATGATGACCGTTACCGCAGAAGCAGCAGCCGCAGAAATGACCGCTATGATGATGACGACGATTATCGCAGAGACAGCCGCCGCAGAAACGACCGTTATGATGATGACGACCGCGACCGCCGCAGAAACGACCGTTACGATGACGACAATTATCGCAGAGATAGCCGCCGTGACGAAGACGATGACCGCCGCAGAGATGCTCAGGATGAGGAACGCCGTTCCGCTTCCAGCCAGCCGAAAAAAGACATTCAGCTTGGCAATGATGACGCTGACAGCAGCGACCTGGGCGATTTTAAAGAAATTATCAGTGAAAACGATTTGCCGTTTTAATCTGAAAGAAAATTTTTAAGAAAGGAGCTGAATCCAAAATTATGGAACGTGAGAGAACTTCCCGTCCTTCCAAGCGTCCGCGCAAGAAGGTTTGCATGTTCTGTGTTGACCGTGTCGAAAGAATCGACTACAAGGACATCACAAAGCTGAAAAAATGCATGACAGAACGCTCTAAGATTCTTCCCCGCCGTGTGACAGGCACTTGTGCTTTCCACCAGCGTGAACTGACTGTTGCCATCAAGAGAGCAAGACATATTGCCCTCCTGCCTTATGTCAGCGACTAATGAGCGAATAGAATAGATGATACAAGCCGTTCCGGAATTTCCGGGACGGTTTTTCTGTTTGCATAATTCTGATTTTTTCAGGAATACTATTCCGGAATACAAGAACTGCAAAAGGAGGTTTTTCATGTGAGAATCGGTTCGAGTATTGCCTTCAGTCAGCCGCGGTCGATTTATAGTTTTGCATCCGTCGTCGGGCAGAAAGAGGGCGAAGGTCCTATGAAACAGTATTTCGACAGAATCGAAAAAGACCCCACATTCGGCGAAAAGAACTGGGAAAAGGCAGAAAGCCGCTTACAGTCAGAGACACTTGCGCTTGCCTTGCAGAAAGGTCGGCTTCAGCAGATAGATATTGACTGCATTGTGGCAGGTGATTTGATTAATCAGTGTACAGGTTCGAGCTTTGCCGTCCGTGATACAAAAATTCCGTATCTGGGCGTATACGGCGCATGTTCCACCATGGCGGAAAGTCTGCTTGTTGCCGGAATCCTGACGGACGGCGGATATTCATCGAAATCGGCGGCGGTGACTTCCTCGCATTTTTCGACAGCGGAGCGGCAGTTTCGCTTTCCGTTATCTTACGGAGGGCAGAGAACGCCCACAGCACAGTGGACTTGTACGGCATCCGGCGCGGCTGTGGTGTCCGCCGAGGGCGGTGCGCCCTTCCTTGTGGGCGGATGTATCGGGAAAATCGCGGATTTAGGTGTGACAGATACTTCCAATATGGGCGCGGCAATGGCTCCGGCGGCGGCAGATACCATTATGAGATATTTGCAGGATACACAGACCAAGCCGGAAGATTATGACGCAATTGTCACCGGAGATTTGGGAAATGTCGGTTCTCCCCTTCTGCTTGACCTGCTTCTGAAACAGGGCATCAATATCCGGACACAGCATCAGGACTGCGGTTCTCTGATGTTTGACGAACAGACACAGGATACGCATGCAGGCGGTTCAGGGTGCGGTTGTTCCGCAAGCATTTTATGCGGTTATTATCTGCCGAAATTGCAGAATAATGAAATTCACCGGATTCTGTTCGCGGCAACGGGTGCATTATTGTCCGCGATGTCACCTCAGCAGGGAGAAAGTATACCGGGTATCTGCCATCTGGCAGAACTCAGAAGTCAGGAGGGATTAACATGTTAATGGCATTGATAAGGGCATTTCTGGTCGGAGGAGCCATCTGCGCCGTCGGGCAGCTGCTGATTGACTATACCAAACTGACACCGGCGCGAATTCTGACTATGTATGTAGTGGCAGGCGTTATCCTGTCGGCTGTAGGATTATATCAGCCTCTTCTGGATTTTGCCGGAGAAGGGGCAGGCGTACCGCTGACAGGGTTCGGGCATCTTCTGGCGAAAGGCGTTCGGGAAGCGATTCAGGAAGACGGCGCACTCGGCATTCTGACAGGCGGGCTGACTTCTGCCGCCGGAGGAATTACCGCAGCTTTGCTTGCCGGACTGACAGCGGCAGCGGTTTTCAAGAGCCGCGCAAAATCCTAAAAATAGTAAAACGGTACAGTTCCGGCTGTGCCGTTTTGTTATTTCTGGTACAGGAAAGCTAATTTTTATTTTATCTTTCAGAAATACTTGCCTTTTTCCGAAAATTCTGCTATAATAGAAAGGTATTATTTTTCAGAAAGAAGGTTTTTCCGATTTGGATAAATATAAAAAGCTTGCGGCGGATACGCTGATTTTTGCAATCGGCTCATTCGGCTCGAAAATTCTGATGCTTTTCCTGACCAGACTATATACACATAATATTTCATCAGGAGACAACAGTACAAAATCACTGCTGGAACAGACAGCGACATTTCTGATTCCGATAGCGACGCTGTCTATTGCAGATGCCGTACTCCGCTACGGTCTGGACAGAGATTATAAAAAGAAAGAAATCTATACTTCCGCTTGTCTTGTAGAAGCCGCCGGACTGCTGGCGACGGTACTGCTGTCACCTTTGCTGAATTTTCTGCCATATGCGCACGGATATGTACTGCTTCTGGTTGCTTATATTATCGCCTCGGCGTTCCGGCAGCTGAATTCTCAGTTTGTCCGTTCGCGGAATATGCTGAAACTGTTCGCACTGGACGGCATTCTTGCAACGCTTTCACTGTTTGTGTTCAACGTGATATTTATTTCCGTACTGCATCTGGGCGTACTGGGCTTTATGCTGTCGGCGATTCTGTCGGATTTCTGTTCAGCGGTATTTCTGTTTATTGTGGCGAAACTCTGGAAGTTTCTGGGAAGAAGATATATCAATCCGGAAGTCATCAAAACCATGCTCCGGTTTTCGATTCCGATGATACCGACTGCCATTCTCTGGACGATTACGGAATTTTCAGACAGAGTATTCGTCCGGTATATGACAAACGCACACAGTCCGGATGTCGGTGCCGCCGCCGCCGGTGTCTATGATGCCGCCTCGAAGGTGCCGCACCTGATTTCTATGGTATCGACGATTTTCTTTCAGGCGTGGAACATGTCCGCGATTACGGCATCCAAAAGCAAGGACAAGAGCGATTTTTATGAAAAAATCTTTTCTGCCTATCAGTCCATGATATTTGTCGGTGCGGCGTTCATGATTGCCTTTGTCAAACTGCTGTGCAATATTCTGATTGACTCCAGTACTGACCCTTCCTACGCAAGAGCATTTGAATTCACGCCGATTCTGATTATTGGCGTTTTAACCATGACGCTGAATCAGTTTCTGAGCAGCATTTACACCGCAACTCAGAAGACAACACACAGTTTCTGGACAAGCTTAGTCGCAGCCGGTTCTAATTTAATCCTGAATGCTGTCTTAATTTATCAATGGGGTGTACAGGGTGCCGTTATTGCGACATTTATCAGTTATTTCCTGTGCTACATTGTCCGGATTATTGATACCAGAAAGCTGATTTATTTTTATGTGAACCATATTCATTTTGCCTGCAATATGATTGTTCTGTTCGTGATGAGTATCGGCGCGATTACCGAGCCTTTCTTTGTAGTGCCGATGCAGGCATGCTTCCTGATTTTCATGGTCTGGTTCAATTTTGCAGATATTATGCAGACGGTCAAAAAACTGCTGAAACGAAGCTGACAGCAAAAATATTTTTACAATAAGATTATTTTATAGTTTTATTTCACGGAGTAAGTGTAAAATTTTCGTTGGC
>DGUB01000110.1 GCA_002393815.1 Ruminococcus sp. UBA4321
TGCTCTCCTCAGATTTGGTAACGCCGGTTACCTTGACAGTATCACCGAATGTGACAGCATTACCATCTGCGTCCTTGCCTGTCAGAGTCAGTTCTGCGCCGGGGAGTTCATCCTCACCACCAGTAACACCCTGCTTGCTGATGGTAATTGTTTTTTCTTCCACCTGCGCATCATTGACTGTAATCTTGTTAGTCTTTTCATCTACTGTGTAGAATCCGTTTTCATCTGTTTCAGAAGTTTCGTTTGTAACCTCTGTGATTACGCCATTTTCAATGGTGAATTCCAAAGCAGAATCAATTACTTTATAAGTTTTGCCATCAGATTCAAATTCGCCGCCAGTTTCTGCCAGAGTGTATATACCATCGGGCAGACCTTCAATTGTTGCCGGGGTGTTTCCGGAAACCCACACAATTTTACTGCCTGTGCTCTCGTCAGATTTGGTGACACCAGTTATCTTGACATCATCAAATGTAATCTTTTTGTTGTCTCCATCAACGCCGGTCAAGGTCAGCTTTGCGCCGGGGAGTTCGTCTTTACCGCCGACAGCTTTCTTGCTGATAACGACAGGCTTTGTGATTTCTGTTCCGAGTTCGCTGTAAACGAAATGCCATTCACTGGATGGATTGGTGAAATAACCAGCAGTATGCACCCAGCCTGTGGATGTTCCGCCCATGGAAATTTCGGAATCTTCATTCGGATTCAGGAAAATACCTGCTGTATTGCCAAGCACAGCATTTTTTACAGAATTGAGATTCCATACCAACTGTCTGCTAAGTACATCCAAAAACGAATTACGGTTCGGATTTTTCAGTACATTTCCATCATTGGAAGGGCGGGCATTTTCATTGACAACTGTTCCGTCCGCATAATGGAACGTTACATCATACTGTCCGATTGTGACTTCTTCTGTATCAACAAAATTGATAATCAGGGTCTGTCCTTCTTTGATGTTAAAATTCAGATTTTCATTGATTGTATTCCCCATCAGGCTGACAAGATTATCACCATCAATGTAAATTGTGGCATCATCGGGATAAGCAGTAGTATCAATATAATACTCTGAGCCAAGCTTATAGGGGGAAATTGTTGGAGAATCTGCCATTTCGGCAAGTTCATAGGACATGTCTATGGTCGAATCAATCAGTGTATACACGGTATCGGAAATCTCGTCCGGTTCTTCCACTACGATTGTCGCATAACCATTGGGATTATTGGGCTTCACATAGCCGTTCTCATCGTTAGGAACAACACGGTTTTTGGAATCCACATGGAAGATTTCACCTTCATCGCAGTGACTCTGACCAATTTCCACATTTCCTCCGGGTTCTGTATCGGAGAGGATTGTGCTTCCTTCTGCGGTTGTCTGTCCGTTGAAGTCAACAAAATTTGCAATGTAGGTATGACCGCCGAATGTACCGGACAAGTCGGCATCAATATTGCCGGCTCTCTGATAATAATTTGTTGCAAAGTTTGTCTGTGCGTGGTTTGCCTGCTGGAATCTGTCAGCAACAATACCAAAATCCACGGTTTTGCCGAGAATGTCACGGAAATTATATTCATTTCCTGCGTTTATCGGTGTAAGAGTAATATAGTCCGTGATTGTTGTAAGATAAGTTTTATCATTCTGATTTTTTTCCTGTTCCCCATAGTGAATCTGATTTGCCTGAATGATACTGCCCTCTGCAATTACATCACAGTTTTCACCTTTGACTATATTGGAAACTGTACGGCTTTCTGCTGCCTTTACCAGTCTGGCCTCTATTGCTGGTTCATTACCAGTCAGACGTTCACTTGTATCCAAATCGCCATTGTCATGACACCAGTACGCTTCGTCAACTGTCTGCACATCAATATTGGTATCTGCGGAAGTCAGCTGTTTCACATAATAGTTTACTTTGTCGGACTGATGGTTCACTTTCACAAACAGATACAGATAATCACTCTCTGTAATTTCAGCACCATTGTAGTTAATCTGTACATTGTAGGCAACGCTGTCTCTTTTGAAATTAATTGTTGTAACATTACCTGCTGTGGTGTTGCTTACAGGGCTGTAAAGCAGGATATTATCTGCATAGTCTGTTTTAACTTTACCCTCTTCATCAATAATATCGGCATAAGTTTCTGGTGTCTCATCAGAACGGTAGGCACGGGCAGAGAAAATATAATCTTCCAGATTATATGCAATTGTATCTGTTTTCTGAGACCCATCCTCACCATAGGCATAGAACGTATCAAAACCAATTATTCCCTGATAAGCAGTAGCTACCATGCCAGAAGGCCATGAATAAACATAGTTGGCATTCTTAGTTGTGGGGTCAAATTCCTGAATTGCCCAGCCTGCAACTGCCCCTGTATCTTTATCCTTAATGGTTGCCAGCATATAATAATTGGTATCCTGTCCGTTTTGTACATAAGAGGGTGTTGTGCCATCATAGTCATAGACATTAAAAATGACTCTCTGGCCACTGGAAGCATTCAGTTCAATTGCAGTGGTCATACCGGCAGTCAGCTTGCTGTACGAAACATTCAGATTTTCAATTTGATTTACTTCCGTACAGTGTGTTGTTTCTTTTGCATCCTCAAGTGTCAGTTCGGTGTCCGGATTCTCATTTTTCAGAAGATATCCTTCAATGCTCATTGTGTCTGGTGATATTGGCTGATACATATAATCATAACCATTCTGCGGAAGCAGATTTAAGGCTCCGGATTCCCATTCAGTCACATCACCGGGCTGCAATTCATACAATGCATAATACTCTTTGTCC
The DNA here is from genome assembly GCA_002393815.1 of Ruminococcus sp. UBA4321. Classification (GTDB taxonomy): domain Bacteria; phylum Bacillota; class Clostridia; order Oscillospirales; family Ruminococcaceae; genus UBA3855. The sequence continues at coordinate 2,766 of DGUB01000110.1, forward strand.
GCATCTTCCGGATAAGTATAATTGTCATTGCTCTCAGCTGTGACATGTACCAGCATGTAGTATGTGTTGTCAGGAATTGTAACCTGCTTTGCACTTGCATCGGCTGTCTGAAAATTGATTTTAACAGACATCGCATTTGCATTGTAGTAGTAGGTTCTTCCATACATTTCATACTTCAGTTCATCTCTGGCTAATGAGAATATTGGAGTTCCTGCATCAGGTTCGCCGTCCGCCGCTCGTATGGGCACAGAACCCAATGAACCAGCAAAACTCATGACAGCCATCATCACAGAAGTCAGCCCGCTGACAAACCGCTGACCTAATGTCTTTTTTGTCATATTCATCTTCCTTTCTGTAAAAATATTTTGTGAACCTGTGCAACGACAGGAACCATAATGTTATTATAGCATAAAATGGTTAAAAATTCAATAGTTTTATTTCAGGTTTTCTTTTCCTTATCATAGATTTTTTCGTTTTTAAATTGTTTATTTTGTACAAACAGGCATTAATAACTGTCAACTAAAAAGCAGTTATTACTAAAAGTATATAAAAATACAGCCCTAGGAAAGGGCTGTATCCAGAACAAGTTTCAGAACATATGCTGCAAAGTCCGGCTGATTCTCCCGGAATAAAGCAATATCTGCATGTTTCAGCATAGGCAGGTCCATTTCGCTGTCACCGGCAGCAATGACGATATCCGCCGGATAAAGTTCCCGGAATTTCTGCAAAGCCGTTCCCTTGTCAGAATCCGGCGGAAAGAAATAGAGTTTTCTTCCGGTGCGGAATCCCGGCAGAAAAGTCAGCTTCTGATAATCTGCAAGGCAGATATCCGCAGTTTCAGGCGTTTCACACGCACAGGCGACAAACATATCATCCGCAAGGCTGACATGACGGAACCTTGCATCAGCAAGGCAGAGTGTTTCCAGTTTCCGGAATTCCGGAAGATACTGTGCATTCTGTTTCCGGGAAGCAGAAAGCCATTCCGGTTCAGGAACGCCGTGTTTCAGCAGAATATATCCGTTGGCAGTCAGGGCAAATTCCGGAACACAGGCATCCGGAAAGAAAATCCGCTGATACTGTGCAATTGTCCGGGTTGTGACAGGCACAAAATAAATATTCTTCTGCTGCACCATCTGCCGGAACAGCGTCACGGCTTCCTGTGACATGAAACTTTGTTCCCGTTCCTGATATAATTCCACACAAATATCAGAACTTTTCTGATATTTATGAGAATGTATCAGAGTATTATCCAAATCAGAGGCAAATAAAATCTTCTTCATAAGCGAAAAACTTTCTAATTATCGGCGAGATGCTGAATCAGCCCACAGGCTTTATAGCATTGCAGAGGATAGACTTCTACAGGAATATGCTTTTCTTCTGCCAGCTGATAGATATGTCCCAGATGTGCGGTATCTTCCAGGCTGTGAACCAAAATTTTCCACGGAATACGCCGGAGCAGTACTCTGGTTGCCTCGCCGATTCCGGGCTTGACAAGATTAATATCCGAAATATTGAAATCTTCTGCAATCTGCCGTATTTCGGCAAGGGCATCCCGTTCCGGACATGGTTCATTTACCGGAAGCAGAGAAAAATCAAAATGCTTTTCGATTTCGGACAGGAAATTTTCTGTCAGGTCAATATTTTCAAATTCCTGATAATACATAGCACCGTGAAAATCTGTTTCATGAATAATATCTTTTCTGTAGAAAGTCCGGCTGATTAAGCCCGAAACAGTCGCATTCAGACAGGAACTGGCAATCAAGAAATCTTCATAAGTACCGGATTTTCCGGCGACATGTGCCGGGTCGGACAGTACTGCAATCATCGGGTCAAGTTCCGGGAAATCCTGCATTGCCTCCAGCATAGTATTCTGAATCGCACCTTTTCCCGTCCAGCCGTCCACGAACTGAATGCTTTCCGGTGCGTGACGGTCAAGAATATACTTTACAGCATTTTTATCAATCCCTCTGCCCCGGATAATTGAGATAGTATAATGATAAATTTTTATCCGGTGACGCTGTTCGAGATAGCGTTTCAGCAGAATGCCTATCGGTGTGCCGGCTCTGGCGAGTGATACCAGAACAATATTTTCTCCTTTTTCCTGAAAAATTTTCTCTGCCAGATTCCCGACAGCATTTGCTGTCAGGGGCGCATAGCGTTCCAGAGCATCACGGAAAGTTTTCAGATACGCTTCTGAAGGTGCATGTTCACAAGGCAGCATTTCAGAGTAATGTACTCCCTGCTGAATGAATCTTTCCCGTTCCTGATTTTCGAGCGGCTGCACCTGCCCGGTAATATCTTTCAGAAGAATTTCAACATCTTCAGGTCTGTAAGAACTTCTCACGTCATCGCCCCTTTATCAGAATTTTTTCAGAATCCGGAAACAGAATGCTGATATGCTGCATTGCCTGAGCGGTATCGGCTTTGCTGTCAGTGACAATCAAAACAGCATCTGCTGTTTTATCTATATTATAAATGTATGTCTTTCTTGACGGGTCATAGAAGCTTGGCAGCGCATAGCCCTCCTGAATGGGATAGGTTTCCTCCCGGCAGATGCCAATCGGGCTTCTGGTTGTCGCATGACAGCGGACTGTAAAGCCCTGCTGTTCCAGAAGTTTCCCCAGAAGCAGGGCAGGAAACATGCATTCTTCCGTACCTAAGACCAGAATTTTCTTTTTCCCGGCAAGTACAGGCTGAATTTCTGAACAAATACAATCTGCAAATGCCTGAAACTCCTTCCGGGATTCCTGAATCGTATGCAGTTTCCGGGATTCCGGCAGTCTGTTTCTGGAAATTATGCACTGATAGGGCAGATTTTCAGAAAACGGCAGTTCTTCCGGTGCGCTGACCTGAAAATGTTCCACCTGACTGGTATAATCCATATTTTCCAGTTTGCAGAGACAGTCACAGAAAATATTCTCCTGTTCCAGTAATTTCAGATTTTCGGGCGAAACTCTGTTTATCACAGAAGCCGCGATAAATTTCGCATCCTGATAAGCCGGAATCTCCCGGCGAATCTGTGAAACCATATTCCGGATTGTCTTTCCGGTAGAGATTTCGTCATCAATCAGGATAATTTCTTTCGTTTCCGGCAGAGTTCCGGAAAGATATAATCTTTGTTCAACGGCGTGGCTGTGTTCTTCTTTAAAGTTCAGGCATTCGCCGGAAAGGAATTCTCTTGTTGTATGCAGAAAACAGGCATCTTCCGGGAACTGTACTGCTGCCGCCGCTGCAATTGCCGTAGCAGTTTCGGCAAAACCGATAATCAATTTTGCTTCCGGATGATTCTGATATAACATTTTTCCGAATGTTTCCATCATAGCAAGAGACTTTTCCGGAGAAACTGCTAAATGCTTCGCCTGTAACGGATTTACCAGCAGATAGCTTCTTTTGGAATTCTGATAACGTTTTGCCAGTTTCAGCAAATCTTTCTGATTATAATGCAACTGCAAGCCCTCCTTTCGGGACAACGCCGTATAAATCGCCTAATATCTTAATTTTTCTCGCCCATTTGCCGTGACATTTCAGTTCGTTCATGCGTGAACCGCCGAATCCTTTCTGTACGGCTTTCTGTGATTCGTTCCAGTTGAGAATCCGGCAGGCATCGCGGTAGTCTTCTTCAGAAACTTTCAGGCTTTCCCAGATATACGGCAGCTGAGAAGGATGAATTGCTGTCTTGCCTGTAAAGCCGTTGAGCCTGTCAAGTGACAGTTCTTTCTGCATTCCCAGAATCCATGACTGACTGTCTGTGCCGAAATATTCCCAGACGGGCGCAGAAACCACAAACTCTCCGGAAAAGCGGTTCAGAATATCGGCGAGAATATCACGGATAATGCCTATCTGATAGATATTCTGGTCTTCGGCTCTCCGCAGTCCGTACAGATTGCAGAAATCATTCCCCCCTGTACGAACGTTCAGAATCAGCGGATAGACTGTCATTAACTTATCATATAACAGTTTCAGTTCCTGTTCTCTGGTAGACATATCCGCAATGGCACGGCTTTCAAGAATCGGCATGGCATAGACAATATGACCGGATTCCTGATTCAGTTTCAGCAGTGCGGAAAGATAGTCATCCGCATTGGACGTATCGAATTTCGGCAGAATGAAGCCGGTCAGGACTTCCCTGCTCTCACCGAGCATCTGCCAGATACGGTACATATGCACTGCCGAACGGATACGGATAAACAGCAGCGGAAAATCATCCCGCCGTTCTGCATACAATTCCGAAAAAGTATGGCATAATGCATGTTCAGCTTCCGGAAGTGCGCTGTCCAAAACGGAATCTTCCAGACAAAATGCTGTACTTGTGAGATACGGCACTGCCCGGCGGATAAGTTTTCCGGCAATTCCTTCCTGCAAAGCCGGCATGTACAGCAGTCCGCCGACATGATATGCCAGTTCTGTGATTTCATGATTCATAATGCTATTAATCTCCGTTATTCTGTAAAGTGAAATCAGCCGGGTCTGTCAACCCAGCTTTATTATAACAGAAACAAATCAAATATAAAGCACAGTTAAATTAAATCTGTGTTAAATTCTACTCTACCTCGATGCCAAATCTCTGACAAAGCTGTTCCAGACCGTCACGGTATCCGGCGGAAACGGCACGGAATTTCCATGTATTCTGATAGCGGTAGATTTCGGCAGCAACAAGCGTCCGTTCGGACTGTAGATTCTGTAAATCCATCCATGCAATCTGTTCTTCTTTATGGAATATCTGAATCACGGGCTTTTCCACCTGTGAGAAATCAAAAGCCGGATTGTCGCCGTAAGCCGAGAAGCAGACCGCAATTTTCTGGATATCCTGAAAGAGTTTCGGCAGATGGAAAGCGGCTTCCGGATATTCCGCACCGTCCACGACAGCCGCACCGCCGTTCTGTGAAATCAGATTGCCGAAAAAGACCATATCTTCGTCACATCCGGTCATTTCGTTGTCATGGAGCAGAAAGACATAGGCATCCATCTCCATCGGAAGCCGGAGTTTCTGCCAGACAAGGCGGATTCGGATTTCATCCTGAAGATAGGGCGATAAATCCAGTCTTGCACCGGCTTTCAGGAGTTCACCAGTCCGGGCATTGGCATCCAGTTTTTTCGGCACAGGGCGTTCCGGTGCCGGAAATTCGGCTTCTTCAATGGCTTCGAGCTGTTCTTCCTGTTCTGCCAGAGAAGAGACATCAAAAATTTCAAGTTTCCGCGGAACCGGCTTGACCTGAAAATCTTCACCCTGAAAATCTGCAAATACAAAATACTGACTGAACAGGATTCGCAGAGAAGGCAGTTTTTCAAACATAGCTTCTGTTTCCTGCTGTGTGCCTTTCAGGATAATTACAAGATTTTCCTGCTGACAGTTCAGAAGTGCTTCCAGTCTTTCCGCGCCTTCCGGAGTCAGTCCGTCCGGATGGGAAAGCAGCAGTATTTTCCCTTCCGCCTTTTCAGGCAGTTCGGAAGAAGCATTCAGTTCAGAAGCTTCTGCTTCCACAAGACCGCCGTCAGACAGGCAGCCGAGCGCATGATAAATCTGTCCCATCAGTCCGGCAGCCTGTGTTCTGCCAGTGCCGGATTCTCCGGCGAATATGAGATGCAGCGGAACAGGTGTATACTCTATATGTTTTTCTTCCTCCTGCTTCCACGCCTGCAATAAGCGAATCAGGGCATGAATGCTGATTTTGACTTCTTTCAGACCCTGAAACTGGTCAAGTTTTTCCTCCAGTTCCTCAACGGTCTGTACGGGATGGCTTTCATTCTGCATCAGTACACCTCCAAAAATAAGACAAGAGGAATCTCCGGATTCCTCTTGTCTGTTCTTTGCTTTTCTTATCTTGAATCAGCTGAAACGTCTTGCCAGAGATTTAATATCATTATCTGTGGTAGCCTGTCCGACTGCACTGAATTTCCACTGTCCATTATAGCGGTAGATTTCACCGAAAATCATAGCAGTCATGCCGTTGTAATTATCCGAAAGATTATAGCGGCAGAGTTCCTGATTATTATCGGCATCGACAATGCGGATAAATGCATTCTGAATCATGCCGAAATGCTGATTTCTCTGTGATGCCTGATAAATATTGACCACAAAGACAATCTTGTCATAATTCTGCGGAACGCTGTTGAGGTCAACAATAATCTGCTCATCATCGCCGGCACCTGCACCGGTCAGGTTATCGCCCATATGCTGTACCGCACCGGAAACATGTTTCAGATTGCCGAAATAGACAATATCTGTATTGGAAACGACTTTTCCGCTGACGCAGACAAAAGCAGAAGCATCACAGTCGATATTCTGTGTTTTTGTTGCGCCAAACAGACTGCCCAGAATTCCGCCGGATTTCTGCGGCTGTGCCTCGTCCCAGCCAAGACCGACAACGACTTTTCTTAATGTGCCACCGTCAGATTTCTGTAAATTGACTTTCTGTCCTTTGACTAAATTTACACCCATAATTCAAATACCTCATTATTTTCTGCCGGGTACCCAGTTCATACCCCATCCGAAAGCCCTGTCCATCTGGCTGTGACCGTCATAGAACTGTACCAGCTTTTCTACTGAGAATGTTTCATTGCCGCTGTTTTCGAGCATGGCAATGGCACACATTCTCTTTGCAGAACCATATTCATCCATACGGACAATCAAATCCTGACTGCCGGGACACTTCACAGTGACAACGCCGTCCGCGCTTCTCCAGTTCGCTGCGCCTTCATAAATGAATGTATAAATCAAAATTCTCTTGAATTCCGCCACATGCGAACCGTTGACGCGAAGATTTTCGCCGCCCAGAGCCGCGCCGCTCCTGTCATCGCCGTCGAGGGCGATGAACGGGAGGGAATTCAGACTTCCGAACGTATTGCCTAAAGCCTGTACACAGCCTTTACTTCCGTTTTTCATCTCATAGAGACAGCCTAAATCCAAATCTATCGACGGCTGTGCGAGCGTCATCCCCAGAAATTTCTTAGCCGGGGGCTGACTCCAGTTCAGATTGATTAAGATTTCGCCGAGCGGTTTTCCTGTGCCTTTGGACAGATTGACTTTCTGACCTTTTCTTAATTCGACTGCCATAACAGCTTATGCATCCAGACCGAAATTGCGGCACAGTGCGGCAAGCCCGCCGGAGAAGCCGCTTCCGATGGCATTGAACTTCCATTCGCCGTTATGACGATAAAGTTCTGCAACAACAACAGCAGTTTCGATAGAGAAGTCTTCGCCGAGGTCGAAATGAATCAGTTCTTCGCCGTTATCCTGATTCAGAATGCGGATATACGCATTATTGACCTGACCGAAATTCTGATTTCTTTCATCTGCTTCAAAGATAGTCACTGTGAAATCAATCTTGTCGATATTTGCCGGAACAGCACTCAGGTCGATATTGATGACTTCATCATCGCCGTCGCCTTCGCCGGTCTTATTGTCACCCATGTGCTTGACAGAACCGGAAGCATGTTCTTTATTGTTATAGAAGATAAAATCTGCTTCGGAAGAAGCTTTGCCGTCTGCACCGAGCAGGAAAGCCGCAGCATCGAGGTCGAATTCAGAACCGCCGTCATACTTGTTGACATCCCATCCGAGACCTACCATAATTTTTGTCAGACCGGGGTTGGTTTTTGTGAGGTCAACTTTCTGACCTTTTGACAGATTTACCATGAGAAAAATCCTCCTTTATTAAAATTATAATTAAAAATTATCAGACATTTACGCCGAAATTACGTCCCAGTGCGGCAAGACCGCCGGAAAAGCCGCTGCCGATGGCATTGAATTTCCATTCGCCGTTATGACGATACAGTTCGCCGACAACAATAGCTGTTTCTACAGAGAAATCTTCGCCGAGGTCGAAACGAATCAGTTCCACGCCGTTGGTTTCATCCAGAACGTGAATATAAGCGTTGCTGACCTGTCCGAAATTCTGGCAGCGTGTTTCGGCATCATAGATAGTTACGGTAAAGTCAATCTTGCTGATATTTGCCGGAACTTTGCTGAGGTCAACTTTCAGGACTTCGTCATCGCCTTCGCCTTCGCCGGTGAGATTGTCACCCGTGTGAATGACAGAACCAGAAGCATGTTTCAGATTGTTGTAGAATACAAAATCCGCATCATTTGTCACCTTGCCGCTGGCATCCAGCAGGAATGCAGCCGCATCCAGGTCAAAATCTGCACCGCCGTCATACTGGTTCACGTCCCAGCCCAGACCAACAATCAGTTTAGAGAGTCCGGGATTGCCTTTTGTCAGGTCAACTTTCTGACCTTTCATCAAACTTACAGCCATTTTCATATACCTCCTAGTATATAGATTTATTTTCACAGCATTTGCTGTAGAATTGCAGATTATTCTGCTTTTTTATTTCCGACAATTGCCTTTCTGATAAGGTCAACCGGAATGATGGTGAAAGCAAGAATCAGCACCATTGCCCATTCTTTGACATTCAGTGTAAAGCATCTGAGTACAGAGCCGCCGATATAAGTCATGATAATCTGAACCAGTGCAATACCGCCCATGACTTTCAGGAAGCCCTTGTTTCCTGTGATATTGTCGAACAGATTCATCTTCTGTGTTCTTGCGTTGAATGCGTTGAATACTGCAATAAAGATAAAGAATGCAAAATAGCCTGTCATCAGATAGGCGCGTTCTACGCCCTTGATGGTTGTTTCTTCCGGTGTCAGTCCTCTGCTGAACCAGTCAGTCATGAACTGGGACAGAATAAAGAACATACTCAGACCGAAAGACCAGAGCGCACCGGTGATGATTTCTGTCCACATATACTTGCTGACAATCGGTTCATCGCGGCGTTTCGGCTTTTCGTCCATATATTCTTTCAGAGCGGGTTCGCCGCCGAATGCGAGGGCTGCGAGGGTATCCATTACGAGGTTGACCCACAGAATCTGTGTGATGGAAAGCGGATGGTCAATGCCTAACAGCGGACAGATAAAGCTTACCAGTACGGCAGAAACGTTAATTGTCAGCTGGAATACGATGAATTTTCTGATACTGTTGAAGATGGTACGTCCGAACAGGATAGCCTTTTCGATAGACAGGAAGTTATCATCAAGGATAACGATTTCACTGGCTTCTTTTGCGACTTCTGTACCGCCGCCCATTGCAAAGCCGACATCGGCTTTTTTCAGTGCCGGGGAGTCGTTGACACCGTCACCGGTCATGCCGACGACAAGGTCAAGTTCCTGCGCGATTCTGACCAGACGGCTCTTATCAGTAGGAAGCGCACGGGCTACCACGCGGAGTTTCGGCATAATCTTCTTGACTTCATCATCAGAGAGTGCATTGAGTTCATCGGAAGTCAGACGAACATCATCTTCTGCACGGATAATGCCTGCTTCTTTTGCGATAGCAACGGCAGTTTCTTTTCTGTCACCGGTAATCATGATAACCTGAACACCGGCTTTCTGTACCTGTGCGATAGCTTCGATGGATTCCGGACGAACATCATCGCGAATGCCTGTAATGCCGACAAGCGTCCATTCACCAGCCGGAAGACCTTCTTCTGTGATACCGCCGTCACTGATGGCGAATGCCAGTACACGGATTGCACGAACTGCCAGTTCATCAATCTTGGCAGTCATGACTTTGGCATCGAACGGCTGTTTCTGACCGTTAGCATCATAATAATATTTACATCTGTCAATAATCTTTTCCGGTGCGCCCTTGATGAGTGTACCTGTAACTGCGCCTTCTACCTGTGCAAGGGAGAATTTATTCGTACTGTTAAAAGGCACGCTGTCAATCAGCTTGATATTGTCATTATTTTCAACATCCTTGACGAAATTCAGGAGTGCGCGTTCTGTCATATTGCCGCCGACTGCCTGACGCTGTGCGCCCTGTCCGGAAATCACGGCACTGGTATTATTGAAAATGCTTGCACGCATCAGCAGAGCCTGTGCTTCGCCGATGGAATTATAGCTGTCGAATGCATTGCCTGCACCATCTGTATAATTCACAACTTCGAGCTGACCTTTGGTGATAGTACCTGTTTTATCGCTCATGAGCAGATTCAGGCTTCCGGCGGTTTCGATACCGGAAATCTTTCTGACAAGTACGTTTTCTTTCAGCATCTTGCCCATATTCTGAGCCGATACAATCGCAATCATCAGCGGCAGACCTTCCGGAACAGCCATTACAATGATGATAACTGCCAGAATTACTGCATCTACAAGGTCAAGCAGAATCTGTGTACCGCCGGCAAAATAAGCACCCAGACTGCCGGCTTTTATAATACACTGAATCATGAATGCAATCGCGATTGCTGCGCCGCCGACATAACCAAACACACTAATCTGATTTGCCAGTTTGCCGAGCTTTAATTTCAGAGGTGTTTCTCTGTCTTCGTCCGTCTGGAGTTCCTTTGCGATTTCGCCGTAGATAGTCTTATCGCCGACGGTTGTCACCTGCATGACAGAGTTGCCGGAACATACCACTGCACCGCGGAATACTTTATTCGGATGCAGAAAGTCTTTGCTTGCGCCGGCTTCGTCAGTGACTTCATCAACAGCGTTTTTCTTTGCTTCTTCGGATTCGCCGTTCAGAACAGACTGGTCAACTTTGATATTGCCGTCAATCAGAACGCCGTCAGCCGGAATCTTGTCACCGGACTGGAGCAGAACGGCATCGCCGACAACGATTTCATCAATCGGGATTTCCACGATTTCGCCGTTTCTGTAGATTTTGCACTTAATCTGGGAAGCTTCTGCCTGCAATGCCTGGAAGGCGTTCTCATTCCGGTACTCTGAAAAAGTAGAAACGAGTGTTGCAATCAGCACAGCTGCCGCGATACCAATTGTTTCAATCCAGTCAGCCTTGCCCATAATAGCGAACACGACATTGATAATCAATGCCACCAGCAGGATTTTAATCATCGGGTCACCGAAATTTCCCAGCAGTTTCTGCCAGAAGGTTTCGGAAGCCTGTTCCGACATTTTATTACTGCCGTACTTCGCCCGTGATTCTTCGACTTGTTTGTCAGTCAAACCTTTGATTTCTTTCATCTTGTTTTCCTCTCCAATGTAATAAAATAATAAAATAGTTTTTGCGGCTGAAAAATATCAGCTGTTCACGGAATATTATACCACATCCCGTAAAAAAACACAAGTTTTTTACAATTTTTTTCTGACATTCATCACTTTATACAAGTCTTGTTCTCTAAATTTGTAAAAATTGCCGATTTTTTAAAATTCAAAAATTTCACAAAAAACAATTGCCTTTTTCCCGAATATGTGTTACAATAGAAGTAATCATTGCAGAATTCTGCAAAATCATCAAAAGGAGGACAAAACATGTCTGTTTTCCGTGTTTATGTTGAAAAAAAACCTGCTTATGCAGTCGAGGCACAGTCTGTTCTGAATGACCTGCGCACCGCACTCCGCCTGAATCTGACGGGAGTCCGCATTCTGAACCGCTATGATGCCGACCGCCTGAGCGAAGAAGATTTTCAGAGAGCCATTCCGACTGTCTTTTCTGAACCCGCTGTTGACGAAGTCTACAGCGAACTGCCGGAACTCGCTGAAGATGACAAGCTGTTCGCCGTGGAATATCTGCCCGGTCAGTTCGACCAGAGAGCCGACAGCTGTGAACAGTGCATCCAGATTCTGACACAGAAAGAACGCTGCCGCGTCAGAAATGCAAGAATTTATATTCTTTCCGGCGTGGATTCCGACGAAGATTTCAAAAGCATCAAAAAATATCTGATTAACCCTGTCGAAAGCCGTGAAGCCGCACTCGGCACTTACAAGACACTGGATACGAATTATGACATTCCGACCACTGTTGAAACACTGGAACGCTTTATCGACCTCAATGAAGCCGGACTGAATAAATTTATTCAGGAATTTGGTCTTGCTATGGATTATGATGATATCAAATTCTGTCAGGACTACTTCCGGAATACCGAACACCGTGACCCGACTATTACTGAAATCCGCATGATTGACACTTACTGGAGCGACCACTGCCGTCATACCACATTCCTGACGAATATCAAGAATGTCGAAATCCCTACAGATTATATCAAGGAAACTTACGATAAATATCTGGAAGACAGAAAATCCCTCGGCAGAGAAGAAAAGCCTCTCACTCTGATGGATTTGGCTACCATGGGCGCAAGAAAACTCAAGGCTGACGGTCTGCTGAAAGACCTCGATGAAAGCGAAGAAATCAACGCATGTTCCGTCAAGATTAAAGCCAATATCGACGGCGAAGAAGCTGACTGGATTCTGATGTTCAAGAACGAAACACACAACCATCCGACAGAAATCGAACCGTTCGGCGGTGCGGCAACCTGTCTGGGCGGTGCCATCCGTGACCCGCTTTCCGGACGTTCCTATGTATATCAGGCAATGCGCGTGACAGGTGCAGCAAATCCGCTTGTTCCGGTAGAAGATACCATCGCCGGGAAACTCCCGCAGAGAAAAATCACCGTCGGCGCAGCCAACGGCTACAGTTCCTACGGCAATCAGATTGGACTTGCTACCGGACATGTATCAGAGGTATATCATCCGGGCTATATGGCTAAGAGACTGGAAATCGGTGCAGTACTGGGCGCGGCTCCTGCTGAAAATATCCGCCGTGAAAGACCTGTTCCGGGTGATGTGGTTATTCTCTTAGGCGGCAAGACCGGACGCGACGGCTGCGGCGGTGCGACAGGTTCTTCCAAATCTCATACACTCGAATCTCTCGAATCCTGCGGCGCAGAAGTCCAGAAAGGCAACCCGGCAGAAGAACGCAAACTCCAGAGATTATTCAGAAATCCGGAAGTTACTTCCATGATTAAGAGATGTAACGATTTCGGTGCAGGCGGCGTTTCTGTCGCCATCGGCGAACTGACAGACGGTCTGATTATCGACCTCGGTGCAGTGCCGAAAAAATATGACGGTCTGGACGGTACAGAAATCGCAATTTCTGAATCTCAGGAAAGAATGGCTGTCGTCGTTTCTGCCGAAGATGCTGAAAAATTCATCGCCGAAGCCGCTAAGGAAAACCTTCAGGCAACCAAAGTTGCTGATGTTGTCGAAGAACCTCGCCTCAAGATGAACTGGAACGGCAACACAATTGTTGACCTGTCCAGAGACTTCCTGAACTCCAACGGCGCAGTAAAATATACAGATATCGAAATCGAACAGCCTCTTGCTGAATCTTCCGAACTGCCGGAAAATTCACCTTCCAGCTGGTCTGAAATGATGGCTGACCTGAATGTCTGCTCACAGAAAGGTCTTGTTGAAAAATTCGACTCCACAATCGGCGCAGGCACTGTCCTGATGCCTTACGGCGGTGCTTATCAGATGTCACCTTCTCAGGCAATGGCATGTAAACTCCCCGTTCTGAACGGCGAAACAGATACCTGTTCCCTGATGGGCTGGGGCTATAACCCGAATATCAGCGTCAGAAGCCCTTATCACGGTGCAATGCTGGCAGTTATCGAATCTGTAGCGAAAGTTATCGCCGCAGGCGGCAAGCGTGAACAGTGCTGGCTGACTTTCCAGGAATATTTTGAAAGAACTCAGAATGACCCGAAACGCTGGGGCAAGCCGTTAGCGGCTCTGCTCGGTGCGTATAAGGCACAGTTAGAACTTTCCTGCGGTTCTATCGGCGGCAAGGACTCCATGTCCGGTACGTTTGAGCATATTGATGTTCCGCCGACACTGGTATCCTTTGCAGTTTCCACAGCAAGCTCCGGAAAAGTTGTTTCTACAGAATTCAAGAATGCCGGAGATAAGGTGATTCTCTTAACTCCTGAATATGATGAAAACGGTCTGCCGGTATTCGACAGCATCCGGAAGATATTCGACCAGATGGAACAAATCATTGCTGACGGTCGTGCAAAGGCAGTCTGGACAGTCGGCTATGCCGGTGTTGCCGAAGGTATCGCAAAAATGGCGATGGGTAATAAATTCGGCTTCCAGTTCTCCGGCGCAGTCGATTCCGAAATGCTGTTCAAGCCGTGCTATGGTGCATTTATTGTCGAACTCGAAGGCGAACCTCTGCCGGAAGAACATCTGCTCGGTCAGGTTATCGAAGACTATAAAATCTATACACTGGACTATTCCGTATCTCTGGAATCTCTCCAGAGAATCTGGGAAGAAAAACTGGAATCTGTCTTTCCGTGCAGAATCAAGACGACTGACGAAAAACCGGAAGTTTACAGCTTCAAGGCTGAAAATCATCCCGCCCCGGCAATTCATGTCGCAAAGCCGAAGGTATTTATTCCGGCATTCCCCGGCACAAACTGCGAATATGACTCCGCAAGAGCATTCGAGAGAGCCGGCGCAGAAACAGATATTCTGGTAATCCGGAATCTGTCTGCCAGTGATATCGAAGAATCTGTCAGAATTGCAGCTGAAAAAATCGCACAGTCTCAGATTGTCATGCTGCCGGGCGGCTTCTCCGGCGGTGACGAACCGGAAGGCAGCGGAAAGTTTATCACAGCATTTTTCCGGAATCCGGCTGTCAAGGACGCTGTACACGACTTACTCCAGAACCGTGACGGCTTAATGCTCGGTATCTGTAACGGATTCCAG
>DGUB01000144.1 GCA_002393815.1 Ruminococcus sp. UBA4321
GATTCTCGGATGACGGGAATCGGAATGGTCATACCAGTTGTGATGATAAGTAATATAATTTTCTGTCGATTCGGATTTCATGCCCTGGAGATTGCACTTGCCGTTATCCCAGAAATGATTGTAAGAGTGTGTGACATAAGTAGAAGTCTTGGTATCCAGTGCGCCGTCGCCCTTAACCTGGTCAGCATCGGAACCGGCATCACCATAGAAGAAGTCGCAGTTGTGAACCCAGATATGGTCATTTTTCTGCTGAAGACCGCAGTCATCGCCTTCGGAGCTGTTGCAGTTCATAAAGCCCAGGTTTCTGGCTTCTACGTTGGAAGAATTCTTCATGACCAGACCAAAGCCGTTGAATGTGGTATCATTGCCGATACCTTCAATAGTCAGACCGCAGGTAACAGTATCAACATACAGGTCACCGCTGGGCATATTTGCCGGGTCTTCGATATTGCCGATAAATCTGATGGCAACAGGTCCTACTTTGGTATTGCTTTTCAGGTTGGTAATAATATTCTGTACGCCTGTCAGTTCTGTTGCAGTGCCTTTCTTATCCGGCAGAGTCACTTTTACAGTATCTTTTGTGGCATTGGTGACATAGATAACAGTTGCATCTGATTTCAGTGTGCCATCTTCGTTGTAAGCACCGGAAGAAGTGCCGTTCACGAAGCCATAGCCGGAACGGTCATGTGCTGTGGAAGTCAGCTTGACTTCGGCAGCCTTGGAAGCATCTTCCTTGCCGCTGACAACCGGAACTACCTTCATAGTATGAGAACCGGCTTTCAGACCGACAGCATCGGCACGGAAGCAGGACGCATACTGACGAATCAGCATAGAATCAATCTGTGTGCCGTCTACATACACATTGTAGCCGGAAGCACCGGAAACAGCTGTCCATTCTGCAAATGCGCCTTCCAGATAACCGGAAGAATTTGTGAACTTAACGCTGCTTTCGCTTGCTGCTGCGGTGATATTGGCATTTTCAGCCGGAGCCGCAGTAATTGCCTGTGCGGAAATGCCTGCGGAGCAGACAACAGTTGCGGCTGCCAGCAGTGCAGCCAGACAGGATTTCATTGCTTTCATTCTCATTGGAAATCATTCCCCTTTCAAGTACAGCCGGAATCAGGATGCCGCCCCTCGGCACTTTCCGGCATTGAATACATTATAGCAAATTTTACATGAAAATACAACTGGTATATTTACCAAAAAATATTTTTTGTTTTAGTGAAATTAACCAAAAATAGATAAGTTTATATATTTAACATGCACATAAATCATTCTTATATACGACTGTTGTCTAAAAAGTTTTTTTACAGTCCTGCATACAGGACTTGACATTTCGGCAGAAACATGATATAATTAGTTCAAAAAATCAGGGCAGGCAGAGTTCGTCTGCCCTTGTCTGTTCAATATCAATAAAAAACAGCAGTTTCTTTTGTGCATGTGTACGAAAAATTCTTAATTTTTCAAAAAAGTGTCATTTTTTTTGCCTCAGAATTGTCTTATTTAATAGAAGTCCTGTTTTTAGTACAAACAGGCTGTATTTAAAGAGGAGGTAATTTATTATGATGACACAGGAATATCAGCAAACCCGTAACTTTCTGCACAGCAGAATCCGTACACTCCGCAAGAAAGCGCATATCACACAGGAAAAAATGGCGCACCGCCTCGGCATCAGCCGCCGGACATATGCCAATTATGAACGCGGCGTGCATGCTATGCCCGTTGAAATCCTCGTCTGCATTGCCGATATGTTTGATACCTCTCTGGATTACTTAGCCGGAAGAGATGCACTCACCGAACAGGAACTGCCGGAAAGCGGGGAAGCTTATGACAGAACCGAAACGAATCGGAATCATTATAGGGAAAATCTACAAGACTGCCAACCGTAAACAATTAGCCGGAATTCTGGAAGAAGCCTTTTCCAGAAATATCAGCGTGCGGATTTTTATCATGCACGAAGAACATCAGCAGACCAGAATCGGAAAAGAAAGCCTGCTGCATATGATGCAGTTTTCCCGTCTGGACGGTCTGGTTTTCGTACCTTATTCCTTTGGCTCCAAAGAATACGGCGACGAAATCGAACGCTTTCTGCTCGAAAACTGTCCGAAACCAGTTGTCAGAATCGGCATCGAACACAAGCCCTTTGTTCCGGTCTGGTATCACGACAGGGCAGAAATGGCGGAAATTACCCGGCATCTGATTCAGGTGCATCACTGCCGGAATCTGCTCTGCCTGACCGGACAGGCAGAAAATCCGGTTTCTCTCGAACGGCTCGCCGGATTTCAGGAAGCCCTTGCAGAAGCCAGAATCCCTTATGAAGAAGAAAAAAATGCTGTCTACGGCGATTTCTATCTTTATTCGGCACAGAAACTGGCACAGGAATTCGCCGATAAAACCAGACCTCTCCCGGATGCCGTTGTCTGTGCCAATGACCTCATGGCAGTATCGCTCTGTGATGCGCTCCGGAATCATGAGATTGCAGTTCCGGATGATGTGCTTGTCACAGGCTATGACGGCGTACTGGAATCAGCACTGCATCTGCCGCCGGTCACAACCTATGCGCCCTCATGGGAACAACTCGGCAGAAATGCCATGTGTCAGCTCTACGAACTCATGACCGGAAAAAGCCTTGTCAGCAGTAAATCCGAAACCGGGCGGCTGCTCTGCCGTGAAAGCTGCGGCTGTCATCATCCGCCGCATCTCTCCGGAGAACTGGATTTTAATTATCCCCGTCTGGAAGAAAACTATATCGACAGCAGTCTTTCCGTCAGGCTTCTTTCCTGCACGACACTGGAAGAATTCGTCAGGGCAATGTATGACCTGAATTTTGTCTTCTTCGACCCGGAATACTACGACCGCGAACGCTATGCCCTCTGCCTGTGCGAAAACTGGAACGAGGAAAGCCATCACGTCCGCACACACGGCGGCTATTCCGAAAAAATGATGAGAATGCACTATACAGGCGGCTATACGCTCTTTCCGACTGCCGAAATGATTCCCCCGGATTTCCGGAAATCGGAACAGCCGACAGCGACTTTCTTTTCCGCCCTGTACTTTCAGGACAGATGCTTCGGCTATGCAGTCTTGCAATATACCGGAATTGCCGACGGCATTAACCCTTATTATCTCCGCTTCTGCCGGGAAGTCAGCAACGCACTCGAATTCCTCCGCGTCCGGAATCAGCTCCAGAGCCTTGCCTATCATGATTATCTTTCACAGGTGCGTGATAACCTCACAGGTCTTTACAAACTCAGTCAGCTGCCGCATATCTGGAAAGACTATCTGGAAGATGTCCGCACCCGGAACGAAAAATGTTTCTGGATTGCCCTGCATATCGGCGGACTGTACCGCCTTGCGGAAATCGGCGGCGCACTTCGGAAAGATAAATTACTGGTCGCATTTGCCGAATATCTCCAGAATGTTTGCAGCTATCATGAAAAATGTCTCCGCGCCGGAGAAAGCGATTTCTTAATCCTCGGTTCTGAACCGGATTTTTCCAAATATCATAATCTGCTGATTCAGAATCTCCGTGACCATTTCGAGCAGTATCAGCGTTCCCAGAAACAGATTATTCTGCCTTTGCAGTCCGCTGTGCTGACCGATGCCGAAATCAGCATCCTGACCGAAGAAACCCTCACCACTGCCGCCGCCGCGCTCATGACACGGGCACTCAATAATAAAGCAACCTATTCCGAACTGCTTCATTATAAAGACCTGAAAAAACTCCGTCAGCAGATTTATCAGAATCCCGAACAGGAATGGTCTGCCGGCATCTGCGCAAACCGGCTGAACATCAGCAGTTCTTATTTCTGTAAAATCTATCAGAGGGCATTCGGCATGACATGCGCGTATGACATTCGCCGGGCGAAGATGGAGCACGGAAAATATCTGCTTCTGCACACTGCCGATACGCTTCAGGAAATCTCCCGGAAATGCGGTTATGACTATTCGCATTTTATGAGAACGTTCCGGAAGTTTTACGGCATGACCCCGACAGAGTACCGCCGGGGAAAATAA
This sequence comes from Ruminococcus sp. UBA4321, assembly GCA_002393815.1. Taxonomy (GTDB): domain Bacteria; phylum Bacillota; class Clostridia; order Oscillospirales; family Ruminococcaceae; genus UBA3855. The sequence continues at coordinate 4,018 of DGUB01000144.1, forward strand.
TCTGTGAATATTCTGTAAACTTTATGAACTTTTTGTAAATTCAAAAAAATAAATCCAATATTTTTCTTTCTGGATTGTTATATAGATAGAAACAGAAAACCTCCCTCAGTTTTCTGTTTTTACCCTCAAAATCCAATTCAGAAAGGGCGCGATATTTTTATTTTGAAAACCTGCTTTGTAAGCTATCAGAAGAAATCTCCAAATCTCCTAAATAAATAACCGCTGTATCGGCTCCGGCTGATACGGCGGTTATTTTTTATTTCTGTAAATCATTATACTGCCTCTTTTTTCTTAGCGAATTTTTCAATTTCCAGATTGACGATTTCTTCAAAATCGCAGAGAACCTTATATTTCGCCCGTTCCGGGGTGGATTCGTAGAGTTCCAGAAGTTTCAGCTGTTCTTCGTTGAGATTTGTCCGGTATTCGCCGAAAATCAGATAATCAATAGAAGTATGCAGATATTCGGCAATTTGGGCGAGAACTTCACCATTCGGAAGATTTCCTTTTTTCCAGTAGCCTGTACTGCTGGTGCTTAATTTTAAATCTTTGAGCATTGCAGTAACAGAGGTGTTCTGTTCCTTACAGATAGATTTCAGTCTTTCATAAAACATACAAAAAACTCCTCTCGTTTTTGTGCAAAACGCAGAAACTCTAAAAATCGAGTTTTACATATTGACAAATTATCAAAAATAGAGTATAATAAAATTGGCAGGTAAACATATGCCGCTGATAACAGCCTAACACTTTATTATAACATTTTTAACGGATTTTTGCAATATTTTTGACAGAAATTTTTGTTATAATAAATACTTGTTTGTCTGCTTAATAAATGCTCCGGTCAGCAATGACCATTTTCACCAAAAAGTCCCTGATTGCAGAATCAGAGACTTTTTCTTTTTTCATGCAATTTTCATTGACATACACTGTATTTTCAGGTATAATAAAAAATAGATATTATATCCAGAAAGGATGAAACATCATGCTCAGAACTGCACCGATTTTTACAAATCACAGCGTACTCCAGAGAGAAAAGCCCGTCCGGATTTGGGGCATTTCCTCCGAAGAAAATGAAATCATCACCGTTTCCCTGAATAGCTGTTCCGTACAGACCAGAGTCCGGAATCAGAAATGGAACGTGACACTTCCGCCTATGCCCGCCGGGGGAGCTTACGAACTGAAAATTTCCACTCAGAAAGAAGAACTGCTTCTCTCTGATATCATGATTGGCGAAGTCTGGTTCTGCGGCGGTCAGTCTAATATGGAAATGGCTCTTATCAATTCCGAAAATCCCGAACCTGCTCTTGAAGCCTGTCAGAATGAGAATGTCAGGTTATACCATGTCTGCAAAAGAGGACATTTCGATAAAGAATTTTTCAGAGAGGAAGAAGCTTCCGCCTGGCAGCTTCCCGAACGTGATAACTGCGCGAACTGGACGGCAGTCGGATATTATTTCGGCTGTCTGCTGGCGAAAAAACTCGGTGTGACTGTCGGTCTTGTCGAATGCAATTACGGCGGAACTTCCGCGAGTGCGTGGGTCAGCCGTGAGATGCTCGAATCGACTGAAACCGGAAAAACCTATCTGAAAGATTATGAAACCGGATTAGCCGGGCTTACCGAAGAAGAAGCAAATCAGGCATATCTGGATTATTGCGAATATCACCGGAACTGGGAGAAGAAATCTGCGGAATGCTATCAGAAGAACCCTGATATTTCATGGGAAGAAGTTCTGAAAATCTGCGGTGAAAACCGTTATCCGGGTCCCCCTGCGCCGATTAATCCGCTCCGTCCGTATGGCTTGTATGATACGATGATTTCCAGAATTGTGCCGTATACGCTCCGGGGGGTGCTGTATTATCAGGGGGAATCAGATGACCATCGCCCCGAAGGCTATGAAATGTTATTATCCTGTTTAATCCGGCAGTGGCGAAAAGATTTTCAGGATGAGAATCTTCCGTTTTTACTGGTACAGCTTCCCATGCACGGCTATGAAGATACGAAGCATCTGAAAAACTGGTGCATCATCCGTCAGGCACAGGAGAACATCTACAGAAATACAAGAAATACCGGACTTGCGGTCATTCTCGACTGCGGAGAATTCAATGAAATTCACCCGAAGAACAAGCGCATTCCGGCGGAACGGTTATATTTACAGGCTCTGAAAGAAGTCTATCACTTACAGGAAGAAGATACCACTGCACCGCTGTTCCGGTGTGCTTATCCGGAAGGGCAGGGGATTCGCATAGAATTCGACAATGCAGAATCCGGTCTGGAACTCAGAAAGCAGTCAGGATTTGAAATCCGGGACGATTCCGGCGCATGGCATCCGGCAGAAGCGGAAATCACAGAAAATCATATATTGGTTAAAAATTCTGATATCAAAAATCCGACAGGTGTCCGCTATGCTTGGTACAATTACGGAGATGTGACGCTGTTCGGAAAGAATGGCTTCCCGTCAGCACCGTTTGAAAGCATTCTGTAAAAAAATCAGGAGTACAGTCATTCCGACTGTACTCCCGTAATGCAGACGCTTATCTGATAGTCTTCATATTCTGTCTGATAAAAATCAGCATTCTGCTGACTGCATAAAATTTCGTCGTTCCGGAACTGAAAGCTGACTTCCTGCATCCGGAAGCCAATACCTCTGCCGATAGCCTTGACATAGGATTCTTTGAGCGTCCAGATTTTTGTGAAAAGCTTATCCGGTTCGGCGGATTCCTGTAACAGAATCTGTTCTTCCGGAGAAAAGACTTTCCGGACGACTCCCGGACGGATTTCCCGGATGGATTCTGCATCCACACCGCATTCACGAGCTGACAGCAGACAGACTGCCAGTCCGGCGCAGTGGCTCAGATTGAAGTAAATCTCCGGATAATGCCGGAAATAGGGCTTTTCATATTCCAGATAATCCAGTACCAGATTTTCTTCTGAAATGATGATATTTTTCGCTTCTGCATACTTCCGTACAGCGGACTTTAAGAGAGCGTGCGCGGTTTCATGTTCGGATTTCCGGTTTTTCTCCGGCACAGGACAGACATACAGGGAGCCGAACTGCTCCGGAATCTTGATTTCTCTGATTTTCATGATTACACCCTCGGTTTATAGCCTTTTTCGGTCATATAAGTGCGGAGTCTCAGGAAGGTTTCTTCGCTGATGACATGTTCAATCCGGCAGGCATCTTTTTCGGCGGTGATTTCGTTCACGCCGAGTTCTTTCGTGAAGAAGTCTGTCAGAAGCGTATGACGGCTGTAAACATCGGTTGCTTTCTGGTGTCCTGTCTTGGTGAGTTTGATTTGTCCGTCTTCCGCCATAGTAATCAGTCCGGCTTCCCGGAGGAGTTTCATGGCACGGCTGACGCTTGCTTTGGAATAGTTCAGTTCCGTAGCGATATCAATCGAGCGGACAAAGTCTTTTTTCTTGCAGAGAAGATAAATTGTTTCGAGATAATCTTCTCCGGATTCGTGTAACGGCATAAAAATGCTCCTTTCTGGAATGTAAAAAAATACATATGATGATATTTATATTTTATCATATCTGACGAAAAAAATCAACTGTAAATAAATATTTTTTTAAAAAATTTTCAAGGAGGTTTTTCCATGAATTATGCACTTGATGTACAGCATATTGCGAAAAGCTACGGAAAGAAACAAGCCGTAAAAGATGTTTCATTTCAGATTCAGGCGGGCGAAATCTTCGGTCTGATGGGCATGAATGGCGCAGGAAAAACAACGATTCTCCGGATGCTGGCAACTCTGCTCCGACCGGATGCCGGTGATGCTCTGATTGCCGGAAACAGCATTGTGAAAAATCCGGAAAAAGTCCGGGCGGATATCAGCTATCTGCCGGACGAGGCAGGGGCTTATAAAACTATGACCGGAAAGAATTATCTGAAATTCATTGCCGGATTGTATTTCAAAGAAGAAAAAGACCAGAAAGAATGTGTTGCTCGGGGAAAGGAAATCTGCGGTCTGGGCGATGCCCTGAACCAGAAAATCAGCACTTACAGCCGGGGCATGACAAGAAAATTAGTTCTGGCGCGAACCGTCATGACAAAGCCGAAACTCGCGATTCTGGACGAGCCGACCAGCGGTCTGGATGTTCTGAATTCTCTGGATATTCGGAAAACTATCCGCAAGTGTGCTGAAGAATACGGCACAGCCTTTCTGCTGTCGTCGCATCATATGCAGGAAGTCTCTTCCACGGCGCACAGAGGGGCAATCATGAAAGACGGTGAATTCCTCGCTGAAGGTACGCCGGAAGAATTATTGCAGAAATATCAGGCTTCCACTCTGGAAGAAGCATTTGAAAAGGCGGTGAGAAACGCATGAGCCATTTACTCAAAAAAGAATTATCGGAATTATTGAATAAGCAGATGCTGCTTGGCTTACTGGTCAGCTTTATTCTGATTGTCATGCTTGGATTTGTCATGACTTCCACAGTTTCCGGAACGCTTGAAGAAAGCGGAGAAGTGCATATTATCGACTTAGACCAGACGGATTTTACAAATCAGATTGTCAGCAAACTGGAAGAAAAGGGCTATACGGTCAAAAGTGTTTCTGATACGCGTCCTTACGAAGTGATTCTTTCAGAACAGAACTGGAATGATGCAGCTGTTCTGCCGGAAGGTCTAACGGATTTATTACTGAATCAGCAGGAAGCCTGTCAGATTGACAGTGTGACCGTATTGAAAACCACTTCCACCATGAGCATTGCCTTTGCGGAAAGCAGCAGTGCAGATTATGTGACTTCTGCGATTAATCTGTTATTATCTGAAATTTATCTGACAGAGGATATGGCATTTCTGGAAAAGCCTGTCACGGCAACGCCTTACACCGTCGCGAACGGGAAAAGTGTACAGGCGAACAGTGCGGCTTTAGTCGGTTCACTCGCCATGTTTGACCAGCTGATGCCTTTAGTACTGTTTCTGCTGATTGTGCTGACTTCTCAGACGATTATCACGGCAGTTGCCGCCGAAAAGACAGATAAAACGCTCGAAACGCTTCTGTCATCACCTGTGCCGCGTTCTGTGATTATCGGTGCGAAGATGCTTGCGGCTCTGATAACGGCTCTGATTTATGCGGCTGTCTATGGTGCGGGATTTTTGGTTTCTCTGCTTGCCAATGTTGACCGCACTGCCGAAAATGTTGATATTGCAGAAGCTTTTACTTCTATGATGAATACACAGGATGCTGTCCGGACGCTTGGCTTGCAGATTCCGTTTCTGGGATGGGTCGGCGTGATTTTGCAGTTACTGCTGACTATCGGCATTGCGCTGACGGCTTCCATGATTCTGGGCGGACTGGTAGAGGATGCCAAAGGCTCACAGACGGCAAGTCTGCCGATTCTGGTCTGCACCATGTTCCCGTATATTCTGTCGATGGTTTCTGATATCCGGGGTATGGGTTCACTGAAATATCTGTTATACTGCATTCCGTTCACACATACGTTTATTGCGACGGGCTGTCTGCGGTTTCATGACACGGGATTATTTTTCGGCGGCATGATATATCAGATAATTTTCTTAGCCGGAATCGCATTTGCCGCGCTGAAACTGTATCAGTCAGATATTTTATTCACACATCAGTTTGCCAATAAGAGAACCAAGAATTAAAAAAATTCCCCCTGTTCAGTACAGGGGGAACATTTTTATTTTGTCAGAAAATCAGCCATAGTTACCTGAACGCGCGGATTTCCGTTTTCGTCGGCATCAATCATCTTAACTTCCTGCATCGTGATGGGTGTCGTCGGAGAGGAAAGTTCACCCCCGGACATGACACGTTCCACATTCAGGAAGTTATCAACCACTTCCATACCCTGTGTGACTTCGCCGAATGCGGCATAACTGCCGTCAAGGAACGATTCGTCACCATAGCAGATAAAGAACTGACTGGAAGCACTGTCCGGGTCGCCGCTTCTTGCCATGGAAACAACTCCTCTCTGATGGGAAAGAGTATTGTCCACGCCGTTGGAAGAGAATTCGCCCTTGATTTTGTTGGGACTTCCGCCCGTACCTGTACCCAGGGGGTCGCCGCCCTGTGCCATAAAGCCGTCAATGACTCTGTGGAAGGTCAGACCGTTATAGAAGCCTTCCGAAACCAGAGATTCAAAATTTTCACAGGTAATCGGCGCAACATCCGGATAGAGTGTAATAATAAAAACATTCTCATCCGAAGCCGGATTTTCGGCTGAAACGGAAGCAGCTGCACTGCTGACGGCTTCTTCCGGAACAGCCTCTGCTGCTGCCGGAGCAGTTTCTGCATCACCGGAAGAAGCAGTGCCGGTAGTATTTGTGTAAGCCGGTGTGCTGCATCCGGTCAGCATTGCGAGTGCAAGTGTCATACAAACAAGTAATTTTTTCTTCATGATTCAAAATCTCCTTTTATGCGCGGTTGGCGCGTTTCAGCCATGCAAGAGCCACATCCAGAGCCTCGTAGAGATTATCGCGTTCGGCGGTCTGGACGGGCATGGAATTCATATCCGTAGCCATCTGGTAGAGCCGGATTGTCTTGGAAACCATAATATCCTGCTGTTTCTGTGCCTTTTCTACTTTGAGATAAATCACATAAGGGTCACTCATATAACCGAGATACATTTCATTGTCCTTGCGGACGAGAGGATAATTCTTATACATCATCATAATAAAATAACTCCTTTCTGTGTGACACAGCAGGAAATTACTGCCATGTCATGATAAATTCTTCATCGGGATTGTCAAATATTTCGATATTGTGCAGAAGCGTATCTACACAGGACGAACGGATTTTATAAGTCGGCGTACCGTTGACGGCAATCACAGAAGTCAGACCTTCCAGTTTGTAGAAAGAGACAGTATAATCTTCTCTGCCGTTCTGGGTAGTGAGGTGAACTTCAGCATCCGGTGCGGAATCCGGAAGTTCAGCATCCAGATACAGTTCTTCTCCGTAGACATACAGCAGGAATTTGTAGAACTGCCGGAAACGTTCTGTATCACAGGTTTCACCGTTCTTGGTAACAGTATAATCATTCTGGTCAGAACCTTCACCGACGAAATTCAGTTTTTTATCTCCGGCGGTGACATCCAGTGTGGCGATATTCCAGACATAAGTTGCGAAAATATTCGCGGACGTGATATCTCCGGGCTGAACCGCTGCCCAGACAGCACGGGTATCTGCAACGCCGTACAGGATATCCGTACCTTCCAGAACGGTATAATATGCAGTCGAGCCGGATTCTGTCGTATAGGTGTTTCCGAATTTCAGAACATAGGTGTTGCCGTCATCACAAGCCATAGTTACAGTACAGAATGGATTGTCTGTCCCGGCTTTGGCGAGTTCTTCTTCGGACGGGTGGACTGTCACGATTTCTTCGGCAGTCAGTCCGAACATGCCGTTTGTGATATCAGAAGATTTTTCAACATTCAGATAAGCGAATATCGGTTCACGCAGAACATGGGTAGCAGCCGTACCGCCGACGGAACTGTCTTCCTGTACGTCATAAGCATATTCCATATACATATCTGTATCGAGATTCTGACGCTGAATTCTGAGAGAATCCACAATCGGATAATTATCATCATCCGGCTTTTCGAGAATCGTCTTGGAGAAGAAGAATTTCAGATTCTGTGCATAGCTGTGCATCAGCGAACTCTTGATAAAATACACACTGCCGTCAACTGCACAGTAAACCTGTGAACTGTCTGTCGGAGAAGCATCTCCGACGGAAAACTTGAATTCCGTACCGTCCTGATAGCACATCACGACTTCGGAAACCGGATTGCTCAGTCCGTATTTCGATAAATCAGAAGCATTTTCTTCTATTAATTGTGTGGCGGAGAGTTCGCTTGCATTGTTCACCAGAGTGGAAATATATCCCTTATCCAGAGGAATATCCTCATAGCCTTCAATCGTGTAGACAGCATCGGCATCATCAGTTTTCGGGGAAAGCTGATAGACACGGAAATCATCTTTTCCGGAAATCCGGATTTCTTTCAGGTCGTCAGAAACTTCCGGATTCAGGAGTACTGCATTTTTCTCATCATCATCCAGCAGCTGATTTGCCATAGTGTCTATATCTATAGAACTGACTTCCTCGCCGGAATCTTTTGTCACGGAAAGCGCGACGGCAAGCGCACCGCCCAGAACTGCCAGAGCAGCCACAGCCGCAATCAGCGTTTTTACATTTTTAGACATGCCTTTCTTTTCCGGATTGCTGATGACCGGAGCAGGGGAGTCAGAAAAGAAAGTATCCATTCCGGCTTCCGGTTCCTGCTGTTCCGAATGTTCCTTTTCGCTCATTTGTTTCGTCTCCTTAAAAATACCAGTACGCCGACAGCAATTACCGCTGACGGAATCGCGAAAATAAAGATATGAATGCCCTGCATACCGGCAGTTGTGATGGTAATGGTTTCATTTGTCAGGTCTTTTGAGGCAATGACCAGATTACTGCCCTTTCCGGCAAGATTGTTGACAACTGTCATCAGATACTGTGCATTGTTGTAAGATGCATCCTGCATCAGAGCAGAATCACACATCATGATGGAACCCAATACCAGAATATTGCTGTCATGAGTGATATTATCCTCCGTATTCTTCCGGGAGGAAACTGCTGCGACAATCTGGGAGCCGACAGGTGTTTTGTCTGCATTTTCGGTATTCTGACCCATTTCGCTGAGATACACAGAATCAGAAGTTTTCAGCAGAGTACTGGTAATGCCGCTTGTTTTGGAATCCCATAACAGATTGATAGAACGGCAAAGCGGTGCTGCAATCGGCAGGGAAGTGTTCGGCAGTCCGGCACTGTAGGTTTCTTCTGCAATTTCGGCAACCGGAACAGATACCGCGCCGGTGCTGATAGAGAGTGCCACCTGCTGTGCAGCACTGGCATCACCTTCCAGAACCAGATTGTTTGTCATCTGAATGCCCCATGTTTCCAGAAATTCATCCAGATTCGGCGTATTCGACTGGGTAAAGCTTGCGATATAAATCAAATCTTTGTCATACTTTCCGTCATTGTACAGAAATGCAGAAAGTTTGTCAATGCCGTTTGCGGTCAGGTCGTTGACCGGCGCAGGCAGCAGCAGAATATCATAAGTTTCGGTATCGAAATTTGTGGTATACATATCAACTTCTTCAATATTATAGCCGTTTTTATAGAGCGTGTTTGCCAGTGCATTGAGTGCGTTTCCGCTGAACTGGAGATTATACAGAGCCTGTCCGTTTGCCGTGGAAATTACGCCGATTGTCATAGGATTGGCATCTGTGACATTCATCAGGGCGGAAGTCAGGTTCTGTTCGCCGGAAAAGCCTGTGATGGCATCTTCCAGAGAACCCTGCCCGTAATAATACTGCATATATTTCTGCTGGTCATAATCGAATAAATTACCGATTTTGACAACTCTTAATTTCGATTCGTCTGCCGCGTTGGAAACGACAATGTCGCCTTCGGTCAGGGAAGCTGAATAGTTCGCCTGATACTGGTTGACAACATCCGGATTGGAAGACGGGTCAACATACCGGAGATGAATCTTATCTGAATACTGTGTATAGCGTTCCAGAGTTTCCGAAACCATCTTGAACGAAACGCCGCTTGTCTGGAACTTGCTTTCTGCCATGAAGACCGTGAAATTGACATCCTGTGTGAGGGTTTTCAGATAATTAATGCTCTCTTCAGAGATTTCATATTTGGCATCTTCTGTAAGGTCTAATTTCAGGGGATATTTTTCCACCAGAACGCTCACAAGCACGTTGAGCAGCACGACAGCTGCCACGACAGCACAGGTAATCGCCGTTGCAATACTGCCGTATTTGAGTTTTTTAAGCTTGGCAGCACTTAACTTTTTCTTTTCTTTTTTAGGTTTTTCCGGAGTTTCTTTTTGGACTTCCGGCTGTGTTTCCGGTTCGGTTTCCGGATTTTTTTCCAAATCTGCCATAATTTTCTGCCTCCTTAACTCCAGCGTCTTTTCTCGAATACTCTCACAGTGAAGAAGTTGAACAGCACAGCAGTGCTAAGATAAAACAGCACACTGGAAAGATTGAAGATTCCGCAGGTAAATTCATAATATCTTGTATAGAAAGACAAATCATACAGCAGACTTTGCAGCCAGCCGATTTTCACAAAAGAAGCGACAACATCAATCAGGAACAGAAGCGCAAGGCAGACAATGCCGCCGACTGCCGCAGCGACCTGATTTTCCGTCAGGGAAGAAACAAATAATCCGATGGCAATAAATGCCGCCCCTACAAGAAGAACAGCCAGATAATTCGCAAACAGCGTCAGCCATGCCACAGTGCCGTATAAACTCAGAATCAGCCCGTAAATAAATACAATGCTGACGGCAATCACGAACATGGTCAGCGCAGCGAAATATTTCCCCAGTACAATGCCTGTCAGCGATACCGGAGCGGTCAGCAGTCCCTGTTCGGTTCTCTGCTTTTTCTCCTCACTGAACAGACGCATTGTCAGGATAGGTATCAGAAAAATGCTGATGAAAAACAGCGTCGAAAAGACACCGGATAAATTCGTCGAACCAACGGCGATATTATCCAGCGAAAAAAACAAGCCTGAAAA
>DGUB01000113.1 GCA_002393815.1 Ruminococcus sp. UBA4321
CAGTATCCGAAAACTGAAAAAGGTGCAACTTATGATACTAAGGATGAATGGCAAGCTCCGGCAGATGTTTCTCCGTGGTATGGCGCATGGTGGGGCGGCAATCTCCGTGGTGTAAAAGATTATCCGATTGATTTCGGTGATGCTAAGAAAAACAGTCAGATTGTCTATTCTCCTCATGACTATGGTCCTTCTGTTTATGAACAGACATGGTTTAACAAAGATTTCACAACGCAGACTCTGCTTGACGACTACTGGTATGATACATGGGCTTATATCAATGATAAAGACATTGCGCCCCTGCTTATCGGCGAATGGGGCGGTCATATGGATGGAGGCAAAAACCAGAAATGGATGGAATTGCTCCGTGATTACATGATTGATAATCATATTAATCACACATTCTGGTGTCTGAATCCGAACTCCGGCGATACCGGCGGTCTGCTCGGCTATGACTTCTCCACATGGGACGAAGATAAATACGGTCTGTTTGAACCCTCTCTCTGGCAGACAACTGACGGCACCTATATCGGACTTGACCACGCGCACAAACTCGGCGATTCCGGTCTGACCGTGACAGAATTCTATGCTTCCGGTGCTTCCAGCAATCTGGATGCCGGCGGCAAGTCTGACCCTGTTCAGATTGAAACCAAACCCGCAGATGAAACACAGGAAACAACCGAAAAGCCTACAGAAGTCAGTACAGAAACGACCTCTGAAACGACTCCTTCTGATGCCTCTTCTGATACTTTTACTCTGGGCGATGTGGACGAAAGCGGCAAAATAGATATTCTGGATGTCATTACACTCAACAGAAATCTGCTCGGCAAGGAAAAACTCACGGACAGTCAGCAGAAAGCGGCGGATGTTGACCATAATGGCAAGCCGGAAGCTGCGGATTCTCTTCTGATTATGAAATTTATCGTCGGTCTTGTGAAAAGTTTTGAATAATAAAAAAGCGGCTGTTTCTGCAAGCAGCCGCTTTTTGTTATGAAGAAAGATTCAGGGAAGGTTTGTATAGCCCATCAGATAATAATCCGCATCTCTGGCGGCTTCTCTGCCGTCGGCAATGGCGCGGACTACCAGAGACTGCCCCTTGTGCATATCTCCGGCGGTGAAGATGTTCGGCACAGCTGTCTGATGCGTTCCGGGCAAAGTTTCCGTCTGATTCCGGGCGTTCAGCGTGATGCCAAATGCTTCTGCGACAGATTCTTCTGAGCCTAAGAATCCGGCGGCAATCAAGACCAAATCCGCTTCCATAGTGCTGGTTTCACCTTCGATAAGTTCACGCTTTCCGGTTTCCGGATTGGTTTCAAAGTGAACTTTCACTAATTCGACAGATTTCAGATTCTGATTTTCATCTGCCTGAAAACTCTTGATAGTAGTTTCATAGATTCTGGGGTCAGAACCGAATACGGCAATTGCTTCCTGCTGACCATAGTCAGTTTTGCAGATACGCGGATATTCCGGATAGGGATTGTTTTCGGCTCTGGAATCTGGGAGTTTCGGCATCATTTCGAGCTGTGTGACCGAAACTGCTCCCTGCCGGACGGCAGTTGCGACACAGTCATTTCCGGTATCGCCGCCGCCGACAATGATAACTCTCTTATTTTTTGCTGAAATGGGGGCATCTGCCGGATTTTCACCGTTCAGGAGCGTTTTTGTCGCCGCAGTAAGATATTCCACTGCAAAGTGAATGCCGTTTGCTTCCCGTCCGGGAACCTGCAAATCCCTGGGCTTTGATGCACCGCAGGCGAGAATGACAGCATCAAATTCGTTCAGGATTTCTTCTGCTTTCTTATCTGTTCCGATGTTGATTCCAGTCTGAAATACAATGCCTTCTTCCTGCATGAGCTTCACGCGCCTGTCGATAACAGATTTATCAAGCTTCATATTCGGAATGCCGTACATCAGCAGACCGCCGATTCTGTCAGAACGTTCAAAGACCGTCACAAGATGCCCTCTTTTGTTAAGCTGGTCAGCAGCGGCAAGTCCGGCAGGTCCCGAACCGATGACAGCAACTTTCTTTCCGCTCCGGACAGTCGGAATCTGTGCTTTCATCAGACCGGACGCGAATGCATGTTCAATCAGAAAATTTTCGTTGTCGCGGTTTGTCACGGGCGTATCGTGTAGATTGCAAATACATGCCGATTCGCACAGTGCCGGACATACTCTGGAAGTGAATTCCGGAAAATTATTCGTCATCAATAATCTTCTGACTGCCGTGTCCGGTTCGCCGTGATATAACAAGTCATTCCATTCCGGAATTAAATTATGCAGGGGACATCCGTAATCCGACTGACAGAACGGCACGCCGCAGTCCATACATCTGGCTGCCTGCTCCTGCCGGACGGATTCCGGCAGAGGTGTATGCAGTTCTTCATAATTTTTGATTCTGTCCAGAACCGGAACATCCGTATTCTGACAGCGTGTATATTCTAAAAATCCAGTAGGTTTTCCCATTACTGAAACACTCCTTCTCTTATTTCTTATCTGACTGTCAGATAGAACGCTTCAATTTCGGCTTCTTCGGTTTTCATGCCCTTTTCTTCCATGCTCAGGATAGCCTGTCGCATTTTCGCATAGTCATGCGGCATGATTCTCTTGAACTTCGGCAGATAGTCTGCGAAATTTTCCAGGATTCTCTTAGCTTTTTCCGAACCGGTTGCCTTTGCATGTTCTTCGATAAGATTCTTTAATTCCAGAACGTCATATTTTTCTGTAACTTCTTCGAGGGAGACAAGTTCTTTGTTCAGTCTCATGTATAAATCTCTGTCTTCATCGAGTACGTAGGCGATACCGCCGCTCATGCCTGCCGCGAAATTCTTTCCGGTTCTGCCGAGGACGACAACACGTCCGCCGGTCATATATTCACAGCCGTGGTCGCCGACACCTTCGACAACCGCAAACGCGCCGGAATTCCGGACGGCGAAACGTTCGCCTGCTATGCCGTTGATAAAGACTTTACCGCTTGTCGCGCCGTACAGTGCCACATTACCGATGATGATATTTTCTTCTGCCTTGAACGCGGCATTCTCCGGCGGATAGACAATCAGCTGACCGCCGGAAAGTCCCTTTCCGAAATAGTCGTTGCTGTCACCGCATAACTCTAAAGTCAGACCCTTCGGGATAAATGCGCCGAAACTCTGTCCGCCGCTTCCGGTGCATTTGATTCTGTAAGTATCTTCTTCCAGAGAAGTGCCGAATTTTCTGGTAATTGCAGAGCCGAACATCGTGCCGAATGTTCTGTCTGTATTCGTGACATGCACTTTGATTTCTTTCTTATGACCCGTGAGAGGGAGTTTTTTCAGAAGAATTTTCTCATCCAGTGTATTTTCAAGATGGAAATCATAGGCATCTTCCGGCTTGAAATGAGAATTTTCTTTCTTATGCATCAGTGCGGACAAATCCATCAGGTGAGCGCGGCTCTGTTCAGGTTCGTCCTTAATCTGCAATAAATCGGTTCTGCCGATAAGCTCATCTACTGTGCGGATTCCGAGTTTTGCCATATATTCGCGGAGTTCTTCTGCGACAAATGTCAGGAAGTTGACAACATATTCCGGCTTGCCTGTGAAGCGTTTCCGGAGTTCCGGATTCTGGGTGGCGATTCCGACCGGACAGGTGTCCAGATTGCAGACGCGCATCATCATACAGCCCATAGTTACCAGCGGAGCCGTCGCGAAACCGTATTCTTCCGCGCCGAGCAGAGCGGCAACAAGTACATCACGTCCGGTCATGAGTTTGCCGTCTGTTTCGACAACCACTCTCGAACGGAGATTGTTTAACAATAACGTCTGATGCGTTTCGGCAACGCCGAGTTCCCACGGCAGTCCGGCATGATGAATTGATGTTGCCGGGGCTGCGCCTGTACCGCCGTCATATCCGGAAATCAGAACTACTCCTGCTCCGGCTTTTGCCACGCCTGCGGCAACTGTGCCGACTCCGGCTTCCGAAACCAGCTTGACAGAAATTCTGGCATTGACATTCGACATTTTCAGGTCGTAGATTAACTGCGCCAAATCTTCGATAGAATAAATATCATGATGCGGCGGCGGAGAAATCAAGCCGACTCCCGGCGTGGAATGCCTTGTTTTTGCAATCCACGGGTAGACTTTTCCGGCAGGAAGATGACCGCCTTCGCCGGGCTTTGCACCCTGAGCGCATTTGATTTGCAGTTCTTTTGCGCTGACAAGATATTCCGAAGTTACCCCGAACCGTCCGGAGGCTACCTGCTTAATAGCGGAACTGCAATCATGGTCAGTTCCGGCAGTCGCGATTCTTTCCGGACTTTCACCGCCTTCGCCGCTGTTCGATTTGCCGCCGATACGGTTCATCGCGATGGCAAGCGTTTCATGCGCTTCCTGCGAAATCGAACCGTAAGACATAGCACCTGTCTTGAAGCGTTTCAGAATGCTTTCTGCCGGTTCCACTTCTTCCAGCGGAATGCCGCCGTCTTCCGGATAGACGAAATCAAGCATATCACGCAGTTGCATGTTTCTGCCTTCCTGATGTACGGATTCGGCGTATTTTTTATAAGTTTCATAATCTCCGGTTCTGCTGGCTTTCTGGAGCAGATGAATCGTTTCCGGACGATAGAGATGTTCTTCATGAGCAGCTCTCATCTTGTGCGTGCCAATACTGGAAACTTCGGTTTCCGTACCGAGTTCGAGCGGGTCGAATGCAGAAGAATGCAAATCATCCACACGCTTTTCAATTTCTTTGAGTGTGATGCCGCCTACACGGCTGACCGTTCCGGTGAAATATTCGTCAATGACTTCCTGACTCACGCCGACGGCTTCAAATAATTTAGAACCCTGATAGGACTGAATTGTCGAAATACCCATCTTGGAAGCTATCTTGACGATACCGTGCAGAATACAGGTATCATAATCGGCTTCGGCGGCATAGTAGTCTTTGTCGAGTGCGCCTGTCTCGGTGAGTTCTCTGATAGTTTCATGAGCCAGATACGGATTGATTGCACTCGCGCCGTATCCGAGCAGCGTTGCGAAATGATGCACTTCGCGCGGTTCAGCAGTTTCGAGAATCAGAGCCATAGCGGTTCTTTTTCTGGTTGTGACAAGATGCTGCTGAAGCGCGGCAACTGCTAACAGAGAAGGCATAGCAACATGATATTCATCCACATCGCGGTCAGAAAGAATCAGGAAGTTCGCGCCGTCTCTGTAAGCTTTATCCGCACGGAGGAATAAATGCCGGATTGCATTTTTCAGAGAAGTGTTCTTGTAATAAGTAATCGGGATGATTTCCACTTTCATGCCGGGAACGTTCATATATTTGATTTTCAGCATGTCCGTATCTGTCAGAATCGGATTGTCTACCCGGAGAACATGACAGTTTGCGGCTTTTTCTTCGAGCAGGTTGCCGTCAGAACCGATATACATACTGGTATCAGTTACGATTTCTTCACGGATAGCATCAAACGGCGGATTTGTCACCTGTGCAAATAACTGACGGAAATAATCAAATAACGGCGGATTCTGTTCCGACAGAGAGGGCAGGGGATTGTCTGCACCCATAGAAGCAATCGGCTCAGAACCGTTTTCCGCCATGGGAAGAATCGAATTCCGGATTTCTTCGTAAGTATAGCCGAATGCTTTCTGCATCTGGCAGAGTTTTTCGTGATTGTAATAATCAATATGATGATTCGGAATGTGAAGCTGACGGAGTTTGACAAGATTCGTATCGAGCCATTCGCCGTAAGGCTGCTGACAGGCATAGAAATTTTTCAGTTCGTCGTCGTCGATGAGTCTGCCCTGTACCGTATCGACAAGAAGCATTTTTCCGGGTTTCAGACGGTCTTTATGCAGAATATGTTCTGCCGGAAGGTCAAGCGCACCGACTTCGGAAGACAGAATCAGGAAACCGTCATCTGTGATATAATACCGGGAAGGTCTTAAACCGTTGCGGTCGAGAACTGCACCCATCACATCACCGTCGGAAAACAGGATAGATGCGGGACCGTCCCACGGTTCCATCATAGTCGCATAATACTGATAGAAATCTTTCTTGTCGCGGTTCATAGCGCGGTTATGCTTCCATGGTTCCGGAATCAGAAGCATGACGGCTTTCGGCAGCGGAATGCCGGACATCACCAGAAATTCCAGCGTATTGTCAAGCCGTGCAGAGTCTGAACCGTTGACATCAATAATCGGCAGAAGCTTGTGCATGTTTTCTTTCAGGATAGCACAGTCGATAGATTCTTCACGGGCGAGCATTTTATCAGCATTGCCTGTGATGGTATTGATTTCGCCGTTGTGGACGATAAATCTGTTCGGATGCGCTTTCTGCCAGCTCG
This sequence comes from Ruminococcus sp. UBA4321, assembly GCA_002393815.1. Taxonomy (GTDB): domain Bacteria; phylum Bacillota; class Clostridia; order Oscillospirales; family Ruminococcaceae; genus UBA3855. The sequence continues at coordinate 6,311 of DGUB01000113.1, forward strand.
GAGTTGTATTCGTGCTGAACCGGGAATGGACAGTTGCAATCGCGGATTCATAAGCCGGATTCTGCAAATCCGGGAAAAACTGCCGGAGTTCGTTCACCAGAAACATGCCTTTATAAACTATCGTCCGGCTGGAAAGCGATACGACATAAGTATTTTCGTTGCTCTGCTCGAAGACGCGCCGGGCGATATACAGCATTCTGTCGAATTCCAGACCTCTGGGACAGGCTTCGGGACGTTTCACAAATGCCTGCCAGATGGACGGCATACTGCTGTGCGCCATTTCGCCGAGAATTTCCGGAACGGTCGGCACTTCACGCCAGCCGAGGACTTCCATGCCCTCTTTCTGGGTGATAATCTCGAATAATTTCTTTGCCTGACGGCGTTTCAGTTCGTCCTGCGGAAAGAAAAACATGCCGACACCATAGTCACGCGCCTCGCCGAGGGTGATGTTTAATTTTTCGGCTTCGGCAGTAAAGAACGAATGCGAAATCTGCAATAAGATTCCCACGCCGTCACCGGTTTTGCCTTCGGCATCCTTTCCGGCGCGGTGTTCGAGGGTTTCCACGATATGAAGGGCATCTTCCACGACACGCCTTGACGGAATCCCCTTGATATTGACAACGGCACCAATGCCGCAGGCATCATGTTCAAATCTGGGGTCATAAAGCCCCTGCTTCGGGTAGGGGTCTGCTGTTCTGAAATTGTTCATCATAATAGTTCCTCACTCCTGCTGATTGAAATCAGAAAACAAAAAACGACGCTGAAACAATCCCATGTTTCATGGGATTACTACAAGCGTCGTTGCTTTTGTTATTTATCTATGCGTTTATTTTACACCGTATCCGGAAATTTGTCAATAAAAATGCGAAAATAATTTATAAAATAAAGTTTCAACAGGCAACAGCTTCAAAAATTAAGATTCTGATTAAGAAAATAAAGCGTTCTGGGGACAGAGATTCTTTCCGGAAAGTTATGATTCTCTGTTGGCAAGAAAGAATTCTTCCGGTGTGCCTGTAAACTGTCCTGCGCCGACCTGTGCCGCATAGAGAAGAATCATGGAAGCATCAAAGGCATCTACTTTTCCGTCGCCGTTGACATCGCCCATGATGGAAGTGTCATCAGAAGTCTGCGGAATTTCTGCGCCGTTACTGGTGAATGCTTTGACGGCAAAAGCATGATATTCTGTACTGTCGTCCGTGTCGGTATAGCTGTTAAACCAATTGCCTGTAGTGATAAATTCTTCGTGAACCGGGTCGTATTTTGCCCAGCGTGAACCATATGCCTTATCGGGAACTTCGGAATAACAAAATGCCCCTTCTTCTCCGATTTTGTCCAGAGAAACTACCACAGAAAATGCAGTGCCTGCCGGTAAAGCAACAGGTTCATTCAGCTGAATGGTATGATATCCTGCAAATGTGACGGAACCCTTCTGCCTGGTCACAAGCGTTCCGCTTTCGACAGGATTGTTTTCTTTTGTGTTAGTATAAACCGAGATGGTATAGGGAACGGCGGCACTGATGGTCTGGAATGCGACTGCTTCCAGAGTTTCTTCTTCCTGTGCGGTATAATAATTGGAAACCGCATTCACATAGCCGTCATTCCGCCATCGCCAGTGTGTGGAAATAAAATCTTTCTGGTAGATATGGTCATAATTATCTGTTGATTCCATTTCAAAGGAATACAGCTTCTCATCAATGGAGACATCATAGTAGGAAAGATAGAAATATCCGTCTTTTCCAAAAGAAGTACCATAGCTGTTCTTACAAATCCATGCGCCGTTTTTTTCCGGAGGAGATGTAAAATTTTCTTTCGGATAATTGTCATCCCAACCAATGATGGTAACGGCATGACTTGCCTCTTTTTCAGAATCGTTGCAGCAGTAGGCGGCATTTTCTTTGGAATAGAAACTGGTATTTCCCGTCGCGGAATAAAAGGAAATATATAAGGCACTGCCGTGCTTTTCGTCCATAATATGCCGCTTGGCAGAAGAACGTCCGGCTTCTGTTGTGGCATCAAAGATATTGGTATTCTGAAGATGGGCGTAGGATGTATAGCGGAGCGATTCAGAATCCGTCAGGTCGGCACTGTCATAGATGGACGGCAGATTTTTTTCAAGCTGTACGCCTGTCCAGCTTGAAAGCACAGAAAAGGCAGTCATGCCGCTTCTGCCAGTGGGATAGCCGTCTGTGCCGAGATTGTATCCCTGCTGATAAAGCGGGTCATTTTCATCTTTGACGGCGGTACAGTTGGTAAACCAGACGAGATGTGTTTCGGACAAGTCCAGTTCTTCCAGCTGATTTTCTGCTGTAATTTTATCTGCAAGACCGTTCCGGAGCATATTGGATTCTGCACAGGCTAATGTAGTATGCGCCCAGCAGGTATCTGTATCGTATGTTCCGGATTGTCCGGAGTATTCCTGATTCTTCACAGAGGTGACATAATTCTTTCCGTTCACATCGCGCAAATCATAGGAAGCAGGAATATCGGCATTCTGTCCCTCCTGTTTTACCGTCAGAACAGGGGTGAAAATTCTGCCGTCTTCATATTCATAATGAAATGAAACAGGACTGTCTTCTGCTGCCCGGATAATGCAGCCTTCAGAATCGGCAGTATCTTCCGCCGCCGCGCCGACCGGCACACAAAGCTGAAAAGTCAGAAGCAGAGCAGCAATTTTTGTGACTGTTTTTTTCAAAATCATAATCTCCTTTCAAAAAAATTATGCACAATCTCTAAAAAAGAATTGACTTTTTCCTGAAAATATGCTATAATAAATAAAGACAGCCCCCGCTCTTGCGGGAGCCGTTCAGTGTTCCTGAGGTGATTCGAACACCCGACCTACCGCTTAGGA
>DGUB01000132.1 GCA_002393815.1 Ruminococcus sp. UBA4321
TGAGAAGAAGCGATAATCAGAATATTGCTGAAATGAAGGCAAAGGAATATATGATGAACGAAATGTTCCTCTCTGAAGGCGCAGTAGAGTTTGTCATGGTATGCTTTACCTATCTGCTGGACTGGAATTATGAGACAACAATGCCGGAACAGGGCGCAGTTGCTGCACCGGCACAGGCATTCCAGCCGCAGCCCCAGTACACAGCCGCACTGAATCCGTTCGGCGGCGCACCGATGGCAGGTTATGCACCGCCTCCGCAGCCTCAGCCGCAGGCAGTTGTGCCGCAGGCTGCTCCGGCTCCGCAGGCAGCTGCTTCCCCGATGCCGTCCGCTGCTCCGATTGCTGCTGCACAGCCGGAAGAAAATCCGGTAGTCTTTGCGGCTTCTGATGCGGCACGTTCCCGTCTCCGCGGCAATGTCAAAGTCGCACCCGGCTATACTATGCTGGATAACTTCTGCTTCGACGGCTTCAGCTTTATGAAATCCATCGAACTGCCGACAACACTTATTACAATCGGCGATTATGCATTCTCTGAATGCAAGCGTCTCAAGGCTGTCACACTTCCTCCAGGAGTACGCATCATCAGACAGGGTGCATTCAGTTCCTGCGGCAAACTGACAAGAATCAATGTGCCTTCCGGCGTGACGGAAATTGCTGACAATACGTTTGAATTCTGTCATAATCTGGAAATTGTCGAACTGCCCAATACTATCATGAGCATCGGCAACGGCGCATTCCAGGGCTGTGAAAGTCTCAGAAAACTCTTTATTCCGGAGAGTGTAAAACAGATTGCAGATGATGCTTTCAAACAGTGTCCTTACCTGACAATCAAGTGCTATGACAAATCCTATGCCTACAGATTCTGCACAGAAAACGGCATTAAAACAGAACTTATCAGCAAAAGCGGCTTATTCTGATAGCCTCCTGAACGGAAATATGGAAATAATCGCTGTGCTGTTTATAATTTTAGTTTCAGAAAGGGATGAGTTCAAATATGGTTGAACTGCAAATCGGGCAGTATGTCGAAATGGAATACGGCGGTGCTGCCAGAGTAAAGAAAGTTCTCGGACAGGGCGGTCAGGGTATTGTGTACCTGGTGGAATTCAACAATATGGATTATGCACTCAAATGGTATGATATTGACAAGATGCGCAATCCGAAGGCATTCCGTCAGAATATTGCAAGCAATATCAATGACGGCGCACCGAGCAGAAAGTTCCTGTGGCCGAAATATCTGACCAAGCAGATGCCCGGAACGGACAACTTCGGCTATCTGATGGACTTGCGTCCGCAGGGCTATGATTCATTTGTTGACATTCTCAATACTTATAAGCTGGATGTTGACCCGCTGACAGGCAAGGCAATCAAAGTGCCGGTTCAGTTCAAGAGCCTGTATGCCATGGTAACGGCGGTCATCAATATCGTCAATGCATTCCGTCAGCTCCACAGAGCCGGAAAGAGCTATCAGGACCTGAACGACGGCGGTTTCTTTATCAATATCAAGACCGGTGATATTCTGGTCTGCGACTGCGACAATATCGCGCCGGACGGAAGTAACTTCGGTATCGGCGGCAAGCCGGGCTATATGGCTCCGGAAGTTGTCCGCGGTCTGAAAAAGCCGGATGTCCAGACTGACAAATATTCCCTCGCGGTTGTCCTCTTTAAGTTACTGTTCAGAGGTGACCCCATGGAAGGCGAAAAGGTAGTAAAAGATATCTGTCTGACAGAAACTTCCGAACTCAAGCACTACGGCTCCAATGCAGTATTCGTTTATGACCCGAACGATACTTCCAACAGACCGGTGCGCGGCATTCACGACAATGTCATCAAGTTCTGGAAAATTTATCCGCCTTATGTGCGCGAAGCCTTTATTCACTCTTTTACTGTCGGCATTTCTGACCCGAACAAGAGAATTATCGAAAACGAATGGCAGAGACTGTTCATTCGTCTGCGTTCCGAGATTGTGTCCTGCACCTGCGGACGTACCAATTTCACAACTATGTTCCGCAAGGCAGAAGATAATCCTAACTTCTTCATGTGTCCCAGATGCGGAAACTATATCGCAAGCCTGCAATTCAACAACCGGGATTACCGCGTTCCGCTGTATCTGGGTTATAAATTCTACGCCTGCGAAACTGTCAAGAATTCTGATGACTTTGAAACCGTCACCGGCGAAGTGGTGGAAAACAAGCTCCGCCCCGGCATGATGGGTGTCAAGAACAGTTCCGGCAAGTCGTGGCGCGTCAAGATGCCCGACGGCAACTTCTATGCCGCTCCGTCCGGCAAGGGCTTCCCGTTATGGGAAAAGCTAGAAATTGACTTCGGCGACGGCATTACTGCCAAAATCGAAGATTAATCCTGGCACAAAATATGCATAAGAAAAGGTGAAAACTATGAATGAAGAAATGGAAAACAATCTGGACTTCGACGACGGACTCGGAGACGACCTCGGCGGTTTCGGCGGTGATGACGGTTTCGGCGATTTCGATGATTTCATGAACTTCGACGACGATGACCCGCTGAATGCAACCGGCGTTTCCAGAAAAAGTCTTGTTATCTTCTTCCTGATTGATACATCCGGCAGCATGAAAGGCACCAAAATGGGTGAACTCAATGCCGTTATGGAAGAACTGATTCCGGAAATCCGGCGCGTCGGTGAAGCTGATACCGATGTCAAGATTGCTGTGCTGACATTCTCCACTTCTGTCATGTGGATGTATTCAGAACCAATCTCGATTGAAGAATTTGAATGGACAAGACTCCGCGCAGACGGTGTCACCAGCATGGGTGCCGCGTTCAAGGAACTGAATATCAGAATGTCGAGAAACAGCTTCCTGAATTCTCCGTCCCTGTCCTTTGCCCCTGTTATCTTCCTGATGACAGACGGCTATCCTTCCGACGATTACAAAGAAGGTCTGGCAGCTCTCCAGCAGAACAGCTGGTATAAATATGGTCTGAAAACCGCGCTCGGTATCGGCAAGGAAGCCGATGACGATATGCTCGCGGAATTCACCGGCACAAAAGATACTGTGGTTCATGCCTATTCCGGCGGTCAGCTTGCGCATCTGATTAAAGTCATTGCCGTGACTTCCTCTCAGATAGGCAGTAAGAGTATGACGCTTTCTGATGACTCCGGTCACGAACTGGGCATGGAAGACGTATTTGAAACCAAGCAGAAAATGCTGGGTCAGCAGATTCAGGAAATCATCAAATCCGAAGGCTATGGCGACAATGTTCCCTTTGATGCCGGATGGTAAGATGCAGATGGTAACGAAAGGGAAAGGAGGTTTTCGCTATGTATGAAGGATTTTGTCATTCCGTCATTGGCGCAAGCCATGTAGCGAAAGGTACAGTCTGCCAGGACTTCTCAAATTTTCAGGCAACCGATGCATATTCCATTGCAGTCGTTGCTGACGGTCACGGCAGCAAAAAGCATTTCAGAAGCGATGTCGGCTCCCGGCTCGCTGTCAGGGCAACTCTGAGAACAGTCAGAAACTTCTACAGAGACCCTGAAGAATTCGAGGAAAGTTTCATGGAAGACCCCAAGGCAGTCATCCGCAAGATTGAAAAGCAGATTATTTCCAGGTGGAATCGTGAAGTTTCCAAACATTACAGAAAAAACCCCGTCACGGACGAGGAACGCGCACCGTTTACGGACGAACAGCTCGAAGCCATCAAGATGGAATCCATCTACGGCACCACGCTGATTGCAGTTGTCATGACTGATAATTATGTATTCGGTATGCAGATTGGTGACGGCAGCCTTGTCGTTCTGGATGAGGACGGCGAAGCAGAAATGCCGATTGTGGATGACGAATCCGCACCGGCTAATATGACAGCTTCCATGAGTAACTCCAATGCAATTGACATGTTCAACTGCTTCTACATGATGGAAATTCCAATGGCTGTCTTTGTTTCCACAGATGGTCTGTTCACGTCATTCCGCAGCAGTGAGGATTTTCTGGACTATCATACAATTATTGCCAGCCATCTGGAACACATGCCGGATTTCGACAAGATAGTTGTCCGCAATCTGACAAAGCGTACCAATTTCGGTACACAGGATGACATTTCGCTTTCCTGCATCTTTGACAAGCAGCTTGTCAAAGACGGCGCAGAAGCACTTAAGAGACAGGTAGAGAAAAACAAGGCACGTGCCGAAATGCGCAAGGCAGAACAGCAGGCAAAACTTGCAAAGCAGCGTCTGAAAAATAAGCTTCGCAGAAACCCCAATCTGGCTGTTGAAGAATAAGCAGGCTTGCTGAATAAGGATTGAGGTAGTATTATGAAAGAGAATGAAGAGAAGAATAAAGGGCTGCATATCTTCCTGTTGGTTGTCGGTTCGATTCTGTTTATTGTGCTTATGGTAATGATGAGCAGTTCCGCCAGAGCAGGCTCGATGGCAGCAGAATCAGGAGGTTCGGCGAAAACGACTGTCAATTATCAGGGGGTTCTGGCACAGATACAGGTCATTATTTCTACCGTGCTAGTTGTGACAAATAAGAAAAGAGGATTCATTACAGTTTGCATTCTAAATGCACTTAGCACATTTTCTGGTGTGATGGGCGCACTGCATAACCTGAGTGCAGTTCCCGGTGCAGTAATTCCTGTGATTACGATTGCAACCATGGCTATCATTTATAGTTATCTTGTAAAAAGTGATTCTCAACATCTGGAGCTGAAAGAACAGTATGAACAGATTATGGATTCCAACCGTATCATGCAGGAAAAAGACGAAGCCCTCAGAATGCTCGCGTATACAGACCGCCTGACTGGTATGAGAAACATGCAGTTTTTCCGCGAACAGGTGGAAGAAGCTGTCAAACTCGGTTCGCCGTTTACCATTATTCATATGAATATTGATAATTTTAAGAGCATCAACGATACATTCGGTCCCAAAACAGGAGATACCGCACTGATGGCTTATGCAGAACGCGTTTCCGGTTACTGCGGTCAAAAGTATATCTGTGCAAGAAGCAGTGATGAATTCTGCATTCTGCTGCCGGGCGAACAAACCGAAGCCGATGTGCTGAATATGATTGAACAGCTCCGAAGACTGTTCGGCGAAACAATTACTGTACAGGGTACAAACCTTTCTGTCACTGCCAGCTATGGTATTGTATTGCATCCCCGTGACGGCAGAAATGCCGAAACACTCCTCGACAGTGCAGTCATGGCGGTGTACAACGCCAAGGCAAACGGCAAGGACAGACCGTGCTTCTATGCGCGTTCCGCAGAACAGTCCGTATACGCACAGTCAGTCTATACGCCGCAGTCCCCATATGTTCCGGAATCCAGATATTTTCCGACAGAATAATACAAAGATTACTTTCCAGCAGCCAGCAGAACTTCTGCCGGGCTGCTGAAAACAAATCGTCTATGGGAGGAGTCTAGTTTAATATGAAAGAAAAAAATAAAGGGATGCATATTGCAGTCTTGGTTATTGGTATTATTGTTTATCTTATCGTTTTTTTGTGTATGGGTCCGCTCCGGCAGAATCCTAGATTTGAATTTCTTTCTGACTATATGGGTGTGCTTTCCGCATTTTTGGTACTTATCACAACAATTATAGTAACAACCAACGGCAAAAGAGGGTATATTGCTTCGATTATACTGTGTTCACTCAGTATCTGGAGTGCTGCTAGTGCAGTCCTGCGGTCACATACACCTACCGGTCTGCCGGGTGTGTTCACTCCGATTGTCAATATCATTGCCATGACAGTCATTCTGACATATATCAATACCAATCAGAAGCAGACTCAGGAACTGAATGAACAGTATGAACAGATTATGGACAAAAACCGCGCAATGGAAGAAAAGGACGAAGCCCTCAGAGTCTATGCTTACAAAGACCTGCTGACAGGTATGTACAATCTGCGTCATTTCCGCGAACAGCTGGAAGAAGCCATCAGACAGCAGGCAAAATTCTCTGTTATCTACATCGATTTGGATAACTTCAAGGGAATCAACGATACATTCGGTCCCAAAACCGGGGATGCCGCTCTGGTTGCCTATGCAGAACGCGTTTCCAGTTACTGCGGAAATAAATATCCCTGCGCCAGAGTTGCCGGTGACGAGTTCGGTATTCTGCTGATGGGAGAACAGACCGAAGCCGATATTCTCAATATCATTGAACAACTCCGCCGTCTGTTCGGCGAACAGCTTGGCGTACAGGGTGCAAATCTTTCTATTACAGCCAGCTATGGCATCGTTACTCATCCGCGTGACGGCAGAAGCGCAGAAACACTGCTTGACAGTATGATTATGGCGGTTTACAATGCCAAGGCAAACGGCAAGGACAGACCCTGTTTCTTCAGTC
>DGUB01000019.1 GCA_002393815.1 Ruminococcus sp. UBA4321
TGGATGATTTGCTTTCTGAAATCCGCACCCGCGCTCAGAACGAAGAACGCGTTCTCGTTACGACCCTGACCAAGAATATGGCGGAAAATCTGACAAAATATCTCGAAAGCATGGGCGTTCGTGTCCGGTATCTGCATCATGATGTCGATACTATCAAGAGAATGGAAATCATCCGCGATTTACGCGCCGGAGAATTCGATGTGCTTGTCGGAATCAATCTGCTCCGGGAAGGTCTGGACATTCCGGAAGTCTCTCTCGTGGCGATTCTGGATGCCGATAAAGAAGGCTTCCTCAGAAGTGAAACTTCCCTGATTCAGACCATCGGCAGAGCCGCCAGAAACGCCGGAGGCAAAGTTATCATGTATGCCGATAATGTCACCGGTTCTATGGAACGCGCCATCCGCGAAACCAACCGCCGCCGGGAAATTCAGATGGCTTATAATCAGAAATACGGCATCATTCCGCAGACCATCAAGAAAGAGATTCATGAAATTATCGAAATTTCCAGTAAGGAAACTGTCGAAGACAGAACTTCCCGGAAGAAGCTCTCCAAACAGGAGCGTCAGGAATTAATTCAGAATCTTACCGCTCAGATGAAAGAAGCCGCGAAAATGCTCGAATTTGAACATGCCGCTTTTCTCCGTGATGAAATCGCCAAGCTGAAAGAAGGGAAATAATCTATGAGAAGAAAAGACCGCGAAGTCACAGATTTCAATACAATGATAAGCATTATTGATGAATGCGATATTATCCGAATCGGACTCGCTAACGGTGATTTTCCTTATATCGTGCCGCTGAATTTCGCTTATACTGTGGATGAAAATCAGCAGATAAGATTCTACATTCACGGCGCAATGGCTGGCAGAAAATACGAACTCATGCAGAAAAATCTGAAATGTTCCTTTGAACTGGATATTCCTCTTGAAATGGACTGCATCTATGAGAAAAAAGATGTTACTATGAGATATAAATCCGTCATGGGAACGGCACAAATCCGCTTTCTGGACGGCGAGGAAAAGCAATCCGCTATTGATAATATTATCATGAACCGATACGAAGAAACCAGAAATTTCGATTATAATAAATCTGCCGTCAGGCGGACTGCCGTCGCGGAACTGACTGTTATTAGCTGGACGGCGAAAATCAATCCCATCAAAGGCGGTGCGGACTGATGACATTATCAGAACTCGAAGCAGAACTGAATGTTCAGTTTCCCGAAAAGTTTCATAAAATCTATCATTCCGGCGCAGTGCTGAACGGTTTTGAACTGCTCCCGGCAGAACAGATTCCGGAGCATATCGCGTATATGGAACAGTGGTTTTTCGATTTTCTCGAAAAAGAACACGGCTTTATCCGCCGGAAAGATGTCCGGCTGATTCCGTTCGCGCAAATCAGCAGTGTGGATTTATACTGTCTGCTCTATGAGGAAAATCTTCCTGAACCGAAGGTTGTCTTCTGGTGGCATGATGAGTATATGCCCGTCCTGATTGGCAGAGATTTCGACGAATTCCTGTATGATATCATGATTTGTGCCGCTTACAATGAAGAAGATATTCACGGCGAAGACTGGAAGAAATACTATCAGTTTTTATCAGAAGAATATCAGAAGAAACTCGACAGCATTCCGGAAGAAGATTTGCCCTATGCAGAAGAAGAAAACGTCCGGAAGGCTGTCAACATCTGGGAACACTGGAAGGAGATATTATCATGATTTGTCCGAAATGCGGGAAAACTATGACTTTGGGAAAACTTTGGTCATTCTACGGCTATGGCTATAAGGGCGGAGGAACTCCTTACTGGGCTGAAAAAAGCTATTTCACAAAAGCGACTTTCCCAAATGCCAAAGATGCCGAAAAAAAGGGTGTCGGCTTTTCAGTCATGCCGAAACCGGAAATGATTGATGTCGCTTATACTAATCTGCCGGACGCTTACGCCTGTAAAGAATGTAAAGTCATTCTGCTGGAATGCGATAATTGAAATCAATTATAAAGGGGTTATTGATTTATGAAAAATGAAATTGTCATTAAGGGCGCGAGAGCGCATAATCTGAAAAATATTGATGTCACGATTCCGCGTGATAAGCTTGTTGTCATGACGGGCTTATCTGGTTCGGGAAAGTCGTCGCTCGCGTTCGATACGATTTACGCGGACGGTCAGCGCAGATATGTTGAAAGCTTATCCTCCTATGCGCGTCAGTTTCTCGGTCAGATGGAGAAGCCCGATGTTGACAGCATCGAGGGCTTGTCTCCGGCGATTTCGATAGACCAGAAGACCACTTCCAAAAATCCGCGTTCAACTGTCGGAACAGTTACGGAAATCTACGATTATTTAAGATTGTTATATGCCCGAATCGGCATTCCGCACTGTCCGGTATGCGGAAGGGAAATTTCTCAGCAGTCGATTGATGAAATCGTTGACCAGATTCTTGCGCTTCCGGAAGGAACGAAAATTCAGCTTCTCGCGCCTATCGTCAGAGGCAAGAAAGGACAGTATACCAAAGAACTCGAACGCGCCAGAAAAAGCGGTTATGTTCGCGTCCGGATTGATAATATTATCTATGATTTATCCGAAGAAATTAAATTAGATAAGAATATCAAGCATACTATCGAGATAGTCGTTGACAGATTAATTATTAAAGACGGCATCATGTCCAGACTGACGGACAGTCTCGAAACGACTTCTTCCCTGACAGGCGGAATTATTCATGTCGATGTTATCGACGGCGAAATGATGAGTTTTTCACAGAATTATGCTTGTCCGGAGCATAATATCAGCATGGAGGAACTCACGCCGAGAATGTTCTCATTCAATAACCCTTACGGCGCGTGCGAAAAATGTTCCGGACTGGGCATGTTCCAGAGAATCGACCCGGATTTGATTGTTCCGAATCCGGAACTGAGCATTCTGGGCGGAGCGATTCATGCCTCCGGCTGGAATCATCTGGAAGAAGGCTCTATCGCAATGATGTATTATCAGGCATTAGCCGAGAAATATAATATCTCTCTGGATACGCCTTTCGCGGATTTGCCGGAAGATGCCGCTCATGCATTCCTGTACGGCACGAACGGCGAAAAGCTTCTCTTAAAGCGCAGCAAGGACTTGGGCGGCGGAGAGTATTACGCACCGTTTGAGGGCGTTATCACGAATCTGGAAAGACGCTATCAGGAAACAAACAGCGTCTACGCAAAAGCCGATTTGGAAGATTATATGGGCGAAGTTGTCTGCAAGGCTTGCAAAGGCGCAAGGCTCAAGCCGGAAATCTTAGCCGTTACAGTCGGCGGTCTGAATATTTATGAATTCACAGAAATGCCCGTGAAACAGGCACTCGAATTTCTCAAGAATCTGAAACTTACCGAACATGAAACTTTTATCGCCGAACGAATCATTAAAGAAATCTGCGACAGATTAGGCTTTCTGTCGAGTGTCGGACTGGAATATCTGACATTGTCGCGTTCCTCCGGAACGCTTTCCGGCGGTGAAAGCCAGCGAATCCGGTTAGCAACGCAAATCGGTTCTTCTCTGATGGGCGTACTGTATATCTTAGACGAGCCGAGTATCGGACTGCATCAGCGCGATAATGCCATGCTGATTGAGACTATGAAGCATTTAAGAGATATCGGAAATACTTTGATTGTCGTCGAACATGATGATGATACTATCTTAGCCGCTGATTATGTCATTGATATCGGCAAGGGTGCAGGCATTCACGGCGGAAACGTGATATTCTCCGGCACGCCGGAAAAGCTTCTGAAATGCAAGGATTCCGTAACCGGGCAGTACCTGAGCGGAAAGAAAATCATTCCGATTCCGGAAACCAGAAGACCCGGAAACGGAAAGTTCCTGACTGTCGTCGGCGCACAGGAGCATAATTTACAGAATCTGACTGTGAAATTTCCGCTCGGAAAGTTCATCTGTGTGACAGGAGTATCGGGTTCGGGGAAGTCCTCGCTTGTGAATGAGATTTTATACAAGCATTTAGCCGCGAAACTCAACCGCGCGAAAATCAAGGGCGGAAAGTGTAAAAAAATCGACGGTATCGAAAACTTAGATAAAGTGATTTGTATCGACCAGTCTCCGATTGGCAGAACACCACGCTCGAATCCGGCGACGTATACGGGCGTTTTCACGGATATCCGGAATTTGTTCGCGCAGACGAATGACGCAAAAGCCCACGGTTACGGCGCGGCAAGGTTTTCCTTCAACGTCAAGGGCGG
>DGUB01000074.1 GCA_002393815.1 Ruminococcus sp. UBA4321
CTGAACGTTTCCACACTGTTTGTAGAACAGTATCTTCCGGCAAATGCCGACCCTATCGGACAGGTTGTCCCTACAGATTTGGGGGATTTCGTGATTGTCGGCGTGTTTGAACTTCCGTCCATCTATGAAAAGCAGATTTATGAACCCGGTCAGAAAACAATCGACAAACTGACTCCGGTGTATGCTCCTTATGATACCATGATGGCTCTGACACATCAGGAAAACAGTTATAAATATTATGCTGAAGTATATTACAATCCGGAATATGATATGGAAATGCTCCAGAATACGCTTCAGGAATTCTTTGATAATGAATATGCCGAAAAGCCTTACATGTATATTAAAATTGAAAACATGCAGTCACAGCTCGGCATGATTAATACTGTTATCAATGTCATCACGATAGCGATTTCCGTCATTGCGGCGATTTCGCTGATTGTCGGCGGTGTCGGCGTTATGAATATCATGTTAGTCAGCATTACCGAACGTACCAAGGAAATCGGTGTCCGGAAGGCTCTGGGCGCACAGAATTCCGCTATCCGGATGCAGTTCGTTGTAGAAGCGATTCTGCTCTGCCTGATAGGCGGTATTATCGGCATTATACTCGGCATTGCAGGCGGTATGCTGATAGGCTTTGTTGCAAAACAGCTTGTGATGAACTTCTATGCTGAATATGCTGAATTATTCACTATCACAATTCAGCCGTCCGTTCCGGCAATTCTGATTTCTGTGGGCTTCTCGATTCTGACAGGCGTGTTCTTCGGATATTATCCGGCGAATAAAGCTGCCAAGATGAACCCGATTGATGCGCTTCGCTATGATTAATCCCATCTTTCCCATCATAAAAAACGCAGAGGATTTTGCGCCTCTGCGTTTTGTTTTTGTAGATTTGATTATTCGCCGATTTTCGTGCCGCATTCCGGACAGAATCTTGTTCCGGCAGAGAGTGCTTTTCCGCAGTTCGGGCAGGAACTTTTCAGAGGTGTGCCGCACTGGGAACAGAATCTTGCTTCTGCCTGATTCTGACCGCCGCAGTTCGGACAGGAAACCATCGGCATTACCGGTGCGGAAGGTGCAGGAGCGGTTCTCATCATATTATTGGGTGCAGAACTTGCATACATGACCTGACCGCCGTTGAGAACTCTGGCAATTACATCAAAAATTTCTCCGGGAAGTTTTTTCTGCATATAAGCACCATATCCGGCAGTTGCAAGCAGAGGCCATGCAATAAACAGACCAATCACTGTAGAGCCGATTTTATCTGCCCATTCTCCTGCGCCGATGCTGACATTCAGAATGTCATCTGCCTGAGAAAACTGTACGGTCGTTGCAACGCGCATTCCTAAAGCAGTTCGCCAAATACTTTCCTGAGCCGCCTGAAAGATATAGCCGCCGTCCGCCGTCTGATTGTACTGTGTCTGCATCTGTTTGGACTGACAGTAAGCCTCTACAGCCTGTACAACTGTTTCCATAGAAATTTCAGGCGGAAGCCGGAACGAACGTGTTTCACTGTTTGCCATATTAATACCTCCTGAGAATATTTTTCATATTCATGATATATTTTTTATTATTATAGCATATTTCATAGAAAATGTCAAGAATAAAATATAAAAAATAGAAAAATCAGACAACGCCGCTGTCATGTTTAATATAATAAATTTCTATAGATTTCCAAATCGCTGACTGTAACTGCAATATCCGTTTCCGGTGTGACGGTCTTATCGGTTTCAAAGGCAATGTGCCATTCTGCCATATCAGCAGTATAGCTGGACTGGGACGGCAGACGTTTCATCTGAATGCTGATTTTATCGCCTTCCTGTGTATATTCCGTGACTGCATGACCATAAGAGCCGCTGCCTTCTGATACAATCACAAATACAAGCTGATGCGTTTCAAAAAATTCAGCATCATAACCGCATTCGTCACAGTCTTTCAGCAAATCGTCTCCGCAGTAGTTTTCCAGTTCTTCCCGTGAGGTGATGACAACCGTAACAGGTTCAGTATTCCAGTCCTGATAGCCGTAGGTCCGGAAATATTTTGCGCTGACTGTATTCTGTTCTGTGACAGTAATGCTTTCAGCGGATTCGGGGCTTTTATTTGTCTGGATAAGAATTACGCTGTCCTGTTCGACATCCGGCACGGGATATGCATTCCAGCCCAGAGAAGTCCGGATAAAGTGAATCTTCCAGTCTGTTCCGGTTTCGATTCCGGTAATGAAATGCTGATATCTGGGATAAGGGTCTGTCACGAAGACCGCAAGCAAATCATGTGTTTCAAAATACGCATCATCATAACGCAGTACTTGGATTGTATTATCATAGAAACGTTCTGCAAGTTCTTCCGCGGAAGTGTAGAGTTCCGCTCCGGTGCTTTCCGAATAGGCTTTCCAGTCATATTCCCATTCGCCTTTTCTGAGGCAGCGGATATTATCTATTTGCAGTTCCTGTTTCTGATTTGTCTGAATCAGATTCTGTTTCAGGTGTATGAAATCGAAAATATTGATTCTGCCGTCCTGATTGACATCTCCGGCGATAAACTGTTCTTTTGTAATTTTCTGCTGATTATGGAGATATTTATACATCATGACGATATCAGCCACACCGATTTTATGATCTGAATTCATATCTCCGGTGAGTGCGGATTCTTCTGCCGAAACGCCTGTCAGGTTCACCGACGAAATCAGGAACATTCCAGCTAAAACAGCGAATAGCTTTCTGTATCTTTTCATAAAAACGCCTCCCTTGTAAATTATTTTCATCCCTCATTTTGATATACCCTCTAATTTTATTATAGCATAACAGAAAAAAATGTCAAGAGAAAAAACAGGACCTGCAAATACAGCTCCTGTTTTCTGCTTTTGAATCTGAAAATTAAACAGTATGACCTTTCGCCTTGATGACTTCGACAATGCTGTCAACCTGTTTATGGCATTCTTCTTCGGTCTGCGCTTCTGCCATAACGCGGATAAGCGGTTCTGTACCGGATTCCCGGACGAGAATTCTGCCTGTTGCGCCGAGTGCTTCTTCGGCGGCTTTGACAGCATTCTGAACGTCAGGGTCGTTCTGTGCTTCTGCCTTGTCTTTCACACGGACATTCACAAGCACCTGCGGATAAATTTTCAGCGGTGCGGCGAGTTCGCTCATCCTGCATTTTTTCGCGAGCATGACTTCCATCATCTTGAGACTGGTCAGAAGTCCGTCTCCTGTTGTCGCATACTTCGAGAAGATGATATGCCCGGAATCTTCACCGCCCAGACGGCAGCCGTTTTTCGACATATATTCATAGACATACTTGTCGCCGACTGCGGTTTTCGCATAGCCGATGCCGATTTCATCCAGAGCCTTGTATAATCCAAAATTGGACATGACAGTTGTCACGATTGTATTTGTCTCCAGTTTTTCGCGTTCTTTCATGTATCTGCCGTAGATATACAGAATATGGTCACCGGTCAGGACGTTTCCATTTTCGTCTACACACAGGCATCTGTCAGCATCGCCGTCATAGGCGAATCCGACATCCAGATGATTTTCTTTCACGAATTTCTGTAAGCCTTCGATATGGGTAGAGCCGGCATTGTTATTGATATTCAGACCGTTCGGGCTTGCGTTCAGTAAATAGGTTGTCGCGCCGAGTGCGTCGAACAGCGTCTTTGCCAGATTCCAAGCTGCACCGTTAGCGCAGTCCAGACCGACTTTCACGCCCTTGAATGAATACAGCCCCAGCGAAATCAGATAGCCTAAATATCTGTTTCTGCCGGAAACATAATCGACGGTACAGCCGATATGGTCGCCCTGTGCAAACGGAAGTTCTTTCCATTCCTGACCGAATAAATTCAGTTTTCCGTCAAGATAATCTTCTACCAGAGAGATGGTATCTTCGTCCATTTTCTCGCCGTTTCCGTTGATGAGTTTGATGCCGTTGTCATAATAGGGATTATGAGAAGCGGAAATCATAATGCCGCAGTCGAGACCGTCTGTTCTTGCCACATAAGCCACAGAAGGCGTTGTCGTGACATGCAGCAGATAGGCATCCGCACCGGAAGCCGTCAGACCGCCGACAAGCGAATATTCAAACATATAGCTGGAACGTCTGGTATCTTTGCCGATGACGATTCTCGCCGGAGTGCTGTCACCCTTCTGTCTTTTGAGTTCGCCGTAATACCAGCCCAGAAAGCGTCCAATCTGATAAGCGTGGTCTGCTGTGAGATTCTTGTTGGCTTCACCGCGGAAGCCGTCTGTACCGAAATATTTACCCATGATTTATCATATACTCCTTACTAAACTAAAAATAATTATCTTAACATATCCTGTACTTTCGGATTGGCAAGCCAGCCGGGATATTCATTCAGCAAATCCTGATACTGAATCTGCGATGCCTGCGAAACCGCAAAGAAATCTGCATTATCCACATATCTGCCCTGCATGTCATCCAGTTTTTTCAGGTATCTGAACGATTCGTTTCCGACTCCGACAAACTGCCAGAAAATAGGATGTTCTGCCGCCTGTCTGATAACAGCATCTGTCTGCTTATGGTCGCCGTTATCACCATCAGTGATGAAGACAATATAATTCGGGATTTTCGCAGGCTCTTCCTGAATGTATCTCTTGAAAACATCCTGCATGACAGGTGCATAATTTGTTCCGCCCATCCTGAATTTAAGAATTTCGCGTTTGACATAGCCATAGAAATTATCCAGAGTAATATCCGGCAGTCTCTGGAAGCCGTTCTCGAAAATCCATACTTCCATTGTACCGTTGTCATCGAATTCCATGGCGATAGGCAGAATTTTTTCGATAACACTCTGCACTGTGCCGTTCTGGTAGAGAGTGTTCATAGAGCCGGAATAGTCCAGCACCAGACCAACACGGGAAGTCAGTCCGCTGAGGGGAGATTTTGTCAGGCAGACTTTATGCACTTCTTCTTTCGCAAGGTTGATTTTATGAACACTTTCTTCTTTGGAGAGGTTCAGTTTTGTCTGCGGAGCATCGTTGCTGCTTCCGAAGAGATTTCCAAATAAACCCATAAAATTTAAACTCCTTTATGAATATAAATATTTTGCAGTTTCATTATAGCACAGAAAAACAGGATTGTCAATCAGTTTTCTGATTTTTCCGGAATTTCCGACGGAATCTCTTTCAGAGCCGACTTGCTCTTGATATGCTTGCCGACAATTTCGGAAACGTCCGATACTGCCATGAATGCGGAATAGTCATCTTTCTCGATAATTTTCCGCATGGTAGAGAGTTCGATTCTGGTAATGACGCAGTACAGGACGATTTTTTCACCGGAAATCAGACCGCTGCCCTCGATAAGCGTGACCGTTCTGCCGAGGGTTCTGTAGATATCTTCTGCAATGGCTTCGCCGTTGTTGGTGATAATCATCACGGCTTTGCCTTCCTGCATTCCAGTATTGATGAAATCTTCGACTTTCGAGACAATGATATATGTCAGCATACTGTACAGAGCGCGGTCAAACTCGAAGATAAATCCGGCAGTCAGATAGATTAAGATATTAAAAAACAGAATAATCTGTCCGACAGAGAAATGAAATTTCTTGCTGATTAAGATAGCAACAGCTTCCGTACCGTCAAGGCATCCGCCGTTCAGCAGAACCAGACCAACCCCGAACCCTAGCAGCAGTCCGCCGAACACCGTCGCGAGAAGCTTATCTTCCGTGATGATAATCTTATGAAACGGCTCTGTTCCGAACAGTTCCAGTGCAACGGAGAACACTGCCATTGCTGTGATAGTTCTGGTAAAGAAAGATTTTTCGAGTTTTCTGCCGCCAATCCAGACAAGCGGAAAGTTCAGGACAATCGTCAGAATACC
>DGUB01000114.1 GCA_002393815.1 Ruminococcus sp. UBA4321
AATAATGCAGAGTCAAGGAAAAATTTCAGAAAGGAGTTTTCAGCTTATGAAAACATCAATGAAGCTGTCAAAAAGCGGATGCCTGACGATTCCGAAGGATATGCGTGTCCGCCTCGGCTGGAAAACAGGTATGAGCCTGGATATTTCCGGCACCACTGACGGCGCACTCATCATCCGCAAACATACCGAAATCTGCCGGTTCTGCAGCAGCCCTCAGAATCTGGTATATTACAGAGACCTGTGTATGTGCCGCACCTGTGCAGAAACAATGAAAGGAGCCTTGTCATGAGCCTGAATTACATTATCGACCGTATGGCAGAAATCGAACGCATGAAAGATGCTCTCGATGAAGAATATGCCGTCCTCCAGAAAGACCTGCTCACCAGTGCCGAACAGAAGCTTACGGACACCAAAATCAAGTCCGTCAGCTATGTGACACCTTCCGGAAATGCTGCCGAAGTTACCGTCTCCGATACCGTTTCCGTTGCAGCCGGAGAACTCCTGACCGGGATTTTCGGCGCGGTCAGCAGAAGCATGTTCGCCGAAGAAGTAAAATATACGCTCAAAGCTCCGGCGAAAAGAATCCTCTCCGCTGTGTGGCACGATGAACTCTGTCAGGGCAAAGTCAGTGATATTCTGGATTCCCTGCCGTGCGATGACAAGACACGGAAAGTCCTCGCAAAGAAAATCAAGGGTACAGACTTCAAAAAAGATAAGAAAAACCTGAAACTTCTTGCCGGACTCTCCGAAGCAGATGCTTCTGACACGGCATATCTGCTCTATGAAACAGCATCCTGGGAAAGCCTGGACTCCCTCGCCGGAGCGAACGGTTTCCGGCTTACACCTGAAAAACTCTCTGAGTTACGCGCTCAGGTGAACGCTGCTGTCAATGTTTCCAGAAGCATGAAGACGAAAATCATCATCGCTGAACTGGAAGAGGGAGTGGAAACATGATACAGTGGAAAAAGGCAGGCTTTGAAAAAGGTGCCGTAAAATTTATCAGCGGTCAGATGCAGATGCTTATCAGAAGTTCTGCTGTTTTGATTATGCCGCAGAGTGAAACCGCCGACTTCTTTAATGAATGTGATATGATGACGACTCCTGTTTTTGCTTACTCGCTTTACGGTCTGCTCCGTGATAAGACTCAGGGTCGGAAAATCATTTATCAATATCTTTCAAAAGAAGATGCTGCATGGTTTCTTGGATTTCTTAAACTGGATATGAATGACGAATCAGAAATCACGAAAATAGTATTCCAGGATTCGGACAGCAAGGGAAATGCCAACGAGCCGTAAGAAACGGGAATGCGACCGAGACTGCTTCCGCTGTCCGTTTCCGGACTGCATCATCCGCGGTGATGCCAGAATGACAGACTTCGAGATTCTGTGCATGGAAATCGCACACCCGAATGAAAATCCGGAAACTATCCGGCAGCGGAAAAACAGCCGGAGCCTTGAAAATTACTACCGGAGAAAGACTGAAAAACAGAAATCCGAGGAGTGAAATTATGGCTGTACAGATGAAAAATACGGTTTTAATCCGGTGCAGCTGCTGCGGCATGACGGAACGGCATACCAAACCGGAACATTTTATGAAATGCGGCTGGACGGTGCGGAATCAGATTCCGCTCTGTCCGGAATGTGCATACGAAGAATTCAAAGCTTATTTTGAGTTTCTGAAATGCTGTGAATCCGAACGGTACAAGGCTTTCAGAAAAGAAAGAAGGGATATGCTATGAAAGAACAAATCAGAAAACTTTATGCTGCCGCTTCCGTTCTGGGGTTGGTGGAACGCGGCAGCCTGGATGACAATTTTCATCTTCTTGTGCATCGGATTACGGGGAAATATCACGTCAGCCAGCTGACGCAGACAGAAGCCGGAAAGGTAGAAACCGAACTGCACAGAATGCTCGTCAGCCGGAATTTCTACAAGCCGAAACAGCGTGAAGATGTTCCGGGCATGATGACTGCAAAACAGCAGGCTATGGCATGGTCGCTGACTTACCAGCTCGCCGAACTCGACGGCAATGCAGAAACAACCGTCAGTCAGCGGCTTGCAGGGGCAGTCCGCAAAACACTCGGCATTACTGCCCCGCCGAACGAACCTCTGAAATGGGTGCGGAAAGATGACGGCATCAAATTAATCGAAGCTCTGAAACGCTATGTCAGCAGCGCAGAGAAGAAACACAGAAAGGAGCAGAAATTATGATTTTTCTTAAAAACTGTCCGTTTTGCGGCGGAAAAGCAGAACTGAGCAGAATTGTCATCTCAGAGGAATTCCGGCTTGAAAGCTGCGCTGTCCGCTGTACCGGATGCGGTGTCATTTCTCCCTATTATTCCAAACAGGAGGAAGCCGCCGAACTCTGGAATACACGCCGGAACGAAAAGGAAGCATAATGCCTTGACAAATCCGGAAAAGTACGGTATCATGGAAGAAAGAATTCGTGATGCCGTGCTTTTTTGTTTTTATCGAAAGGGGAAATTGCTTTGGAAATTGAAAAAATCACAAGTCTGGAACAGCTTACCGGAGAACAGAAGGAACTTGCCGAAACTATCGGACTGGAGGCGTAT
>DGUB01000137.1 GCA_002393815.1 Ruminococcus sp. UBA4321
CCGGATACGTTCCGGAAGCTTCCAGCGGTGCGCCGTTCAGACCGCAGGACGTAATTTCCACCTGCGGAATGCTGCCGTCCGGCAGAATGTGAATCTGTTCGGCACATGCCTGACGGCTGTAATCGGATTTATGCGTCAGCCTGTGATAGAACACATACCACTGCTGATTCACACTGATAATACTGCCGTGAGTCGTGCCTGTCATATTCAGGCGGTCTTCGGGTTTCCGCCCCTGAAAGCCAATATCACCGTTGGAAACAATCGTTCCGCCGAACCGGAAATCTCTGTCCGGGCAGTCGCTGACGGCATAGCATAATTCATGATTCTGCTGTGAAGAATAGATAAAATAATATTTATCGCCGATTTTCCGCATGGAAGGTGCTTCAAAGAAAGGATGTTCTTCAAAGTCCGTGCCTTTGACGGCATAGGGAATAATATGTTTCGGCGGTTCTGCGACAGTGAGCATATCATCTTCGAGAACGCACATAGAAGCACCCATGACGCTCTCCGGCGTGCCGAGAATTTCTTCTTCGGTCTTGCCGAACATGTCGCATTCCTGCTGAATGCGCTCCGGATTGTTCCGGAAATCGGGTTCTTCTTCATAGGGGTACTGTGTGCCGTAATAAAGCCGGATTTTTCCGTCATCGTTGAGGACTGCCGGGTCAAAGCAGACATAAGTTTTCATGGGCGAGCCGTCCGGATTCCGGACAAATCCCAGATACTGATATTTTCCGGCAGGAGTATCGCAGACGGCTACGCTGATAGGTCCGTGATAGCCGCCGAGTCCGAATTTTCCGGACAGACAGTAATATAAATAAAATCTGCCGTCATTGCCCTGTACGACATCCGGCGCATACATATAGGGGCGTTCCGGACTGTAGAGCGCGTCCTGGCTTGCCCGGTAAATCACACCTTCACACCGCCAGTTTTTCAGGTCGCTGATATGCGCCGACCAGACTGTATAATCCAACATACAGAACGTGTCGCCGCCCTCTTTGTCATGCGAGCCGAACAGATACAGCCTGTCACCGAAAACATGCGGTTCGCCGTCAGGAATATATTCATTCGGCGGTAAAAACGGATTGAATATCTGATTCATAATATACACACTCCTTTTATGATATGATAATTATTTTTTTGGAACTGCCGGAACAATGACAAATTCTCCTGTCAATTAGTGATTTCAGACTGTAAAATATTACAGAAATTTTCAGAAATTTTTCTGTTATTTATGATACGTTTCAGAATCGGATTTTTATGGGATTTTTCAGAAAAAATTGAAAAAGTCCGGACTGTGCCGGACTTTTGAGTTATCTCAGGTTGCGGAACAGATTGTTCAGGTCACTTGCACTTTGGGAGGCACTGACGGAACTCTGTACAGTCGGACGGTTTCCGCTTCTTCTGCCGTCCATGGAGACATCCAGACCGGAAGTGCGTTCCATCGGCTGAATCAGTACAATCGCGGGATTGTTTTCTTTCCATTCAAACATATAGGATTCACCGGAAGCCTGTCCAATCAGGTTGCGCCATGACAAGTCCGTCCGGACTTCCGGGTCACCGCCAATCCAGCAGACAACCGCATCGGGGTCAGCTTCGAGAGTGGTGCGGCTCTGGGCGTTGCTCAGAACCAGCGGATTGCCGTCAATCAGGACAGCGACATAAGCTTCGGAACCCTGTCCGGTCAGTGTAGAGGTTGCAAGACCTTTCTGGGAAATCACACCCTGCGCCATAAACCGCACACCATATTTGCAGTCGCGGGTAAAGGCAAGAATATTTTCGCTTTCGACAGAAATTGTTTCGCCGTTCTGGAGATGATACACAACGACATGCTGCTGATTATTCGCATAATAAGTCACAGAATCGCCGTCGAATTCTACTTTCATCAGCGGAAGATTTTCGCCTGTGAAGCGTCTGCCGAGCTGTCCGAGCAGAGCCTGTCCGAAATTCTGCTCAGGTCCAAGCATGACTTTGGTGAATTTATAATTTTTTGCGCCGTAGCATTCTCCGGCGATAAATGCGCCCATTTTGGAAAAGATATAGTCACGGCCGCCCTGACAGGTGATTTTCAGGGTCAGTTCGTTCAAAGTTTCAAATGTAATCATGTCAGTTCTCCTTTCAGAGTTATCCGGCTTCAATGCCGTACATAGCACAGAATCCGGCTAAATCGCGGGCAACACCCGAACCGACAGCATTGAATTTCCATGCGCCTTTATAGCGGTACAGTTCACCGACGACCAGAGCCGTGACACCGCTGGTACAGTCAGTGAGTTCGATTCTGGCGAGTTCGGTATTGGACATCTGGTTGAAAATTCTGGCGGAAACGTTCTGCACCATGCCGAAATGCAGATGCTGCTGAACGGCTTCATAGATAGTCACGGCAATTGTGACTTTCTGGATACTGGGACTGATTTTTGGCAGATTGATGAGGAGTTCCGCACCTTTTCCGGTATTGCCGGAATAGCGGATACTGCTGTCAGGGCTTGTGGGCTGACCATAAAAGACAAACCATTCTTCGCCGGGGACTTTCTCGTTATCTGCGAGAAGAAAGGCAGAAGCGTCCAAATCACATTTCGGGTTCATGACCTGCCAGTCGAGTTTCAGTTTCAGATTTGCCGGAACAGAGCCGTCTTTATTGGCAACGGTAAATTTCTGACCGCGCCGGAGCAGTGTACTGGAAGCAGGCAGGGGCGGAAGTGCCGGAGCAGGATTCGCCCTCTGCTGAACTGCCGGAGCAGGATTCGCCCTTTGCTGAACTGCCGGAGCAGGATTCGACCTCTGCTGAACCGCCGGAGCAGGATTCGCCCTTTGCTGAACTGCCGGAGCAGGATTCGTTCTCTGCTGAACTGTTCCGGCTTGTCCGATAGTGGCAGATGTGAACGCCGGCTTCAGTATTCCGGGCGTGACAATGGTACTGCTGTCCATTGCCGCAGTCGTTTTCATAGGAATCTGAAAACCCATCCGGATTCCTCCTTTCCTGAAATTGATAATTAATTATGTACAGACAGCATCAGGAAGCAATCAGTGCTTTCAGTCCGAACTGCTTCATAAAATTGGATTCTACTTTTTTCAGCGTCAGACTGTCAATTTTTTCAAAGCCCCTGTCAGGCAGAATCCATGACTTGTCAATCGGGATAATCTGTTCTGCAAGAATATACTGATTATGATGTCTGACATGCAGTTTCATATGCTTTTTCTTGCGCGAACACGGAATAATATAAATCAGGTCTGAAAATAAATTATTCACATCGTTCGAGAAAATCACGCCTCTCCGGATGCCGGACTGAATGTGCGTACTGCCTTTCCATTCTTCCGGAATCTGCACCCATACGATATTTCCGCGGCGGTAGGGAAAATTTTCATCAGCAAGCATATCTTCAATTTTTCGGGCATATTCCGATTTCAGTTGTGTGCTGTTCATCATCTTGTTCCTTTCTCTTTGCAGCAGGGTTCATGAAAACGGCTTCCGGTTTTTCCGGATATAATGCAGAAACCGCGCATAAACGCGCTGTTCCAGAGGATGGGTCAGAAATTTTCCGCGCTCATATAACAGTTTCATGCGTTCTGCCCGGAACGTTGCCGCTGCAATGGAAATCTGACAATATTCTGCAATTTCCTCCGGTGTATGCAGATTGAGTCCCCATAATACACAGGCAGGAGCAAGCATGTCAATTGCAAATTTATCTGCTGCCTGTTCTTCGGAAGGACGGCAGTCATCTTCACACCGCGCAAACGGAATCTCTCCGAGATGCCCGAGCAGAAAATGACCCAGTTCGTGCATAATCGTGAACCGCTGCCGCAGCATAGGTTCTTCCTTGTTGACAAGGATGACCGTTTTGCCGTTCTGATGCAGAATCATGCCGGATTTTCCGGACAGTTCTTCGGCGGACTGGTACTTGCAGTGAATATGATAAGAATGTACAATCGGAACCGGACTTATCGGCAGGGAACGGATATCGCAGTCAAGCAGACAGTTTCATGAAGCATTCCGCGCCTGCTTATAAATTCCATAATCCATAAATCATTCTTTCTATGATGCAGAAAATCAGAGGTCTTCCGGTACATCGGGCAGCTGTTCCGGATTCAGTTCTGCCGGAGGTTCTTCAGATTCCGGAAGGTTGCCTGAACTGCGGCTGGCACTCCGAAGTTCCGGATTCTGCTGCATGGAAATGCCGCCGGACTCCGGCACGGAAAGTTCTTCCAGAATCACCCGGATAAGCCGCTTGTGCTGTTCTGTCAGTGTTTTATATTTTGTCAGGATTTTTTTCTGGTCAGCAGAAACGCTGATATAGCGTTCCGGAAGACGCTGCATCAGAATTTCATCAATCGGCACATCAAAGAACTTTGCCATGGAAATCAGAATTTCCGGCTTCATTCTTCTTTTTCCAGTTTCATACTGATGATAGTTGTTTGCCGGCATCTGCAAAGCTTCGGCAACATCCCGCTGTGTCAGGTGCTGTGCCTCGCGGATGGCTTTCAGATTATTCTGCATGACAGTGTCAGATTCTGCCGTTAAGTTTGTCGATGATAACAGGCAGTTCGCCGTCAATCTTATCGTTGTCGAGCTGGCAGGTGCCTGCATTGGCATGACCGCCGCCGCCGTAGGACAGGCAGAGTTCGCCGATATTGAAGTCAGAACTCCGGTTGATGATGGACTTGCCAATCATGACAGCAGTATTCTGCTTGCGGAATCCCCATGCCACATGAACGGAAAACTCTACTTCCGGGTGCATTGCATAAATCATAAAGCGGTTGCCGGCATAGATGGTTTCTTCGTTCCGGAGGTCGATAATGACCACTTTTCCGTCAATTCTGGCGATTCTGTTCAGCTGTGCCTTGAACAGTTCCTGCTGTTCAAAATACAGGTCAACACGTTCTTTCACGTCCGGAAGCTGAAGCACTTCGCCGATTTTATGATTGACGCAGTAGGTAATCAGCATCACCATGAGGTCATAGTTGGAAATTCTGAAATTATGGAATCTTCCCAGACCGGTACGCGCGTCCATGATGAAGTTCATCAGAACCCAGTCTTTCGGGTGCAGGATTTCGTCTTCGGTAAAGTCGGCACTGTCGCCTTTGTCAACCGCGGTCATGATTTCTTCGGACACATAGCGGAATGTTTTCTTGCCGCCGTAGTAATCATAGACAACACGGGCGGCGGATTTGGCATCGCCGTCGATGATATATTTGTCTTTATAGTCTTCCAGCTTGTTTCTGATTAATTCGCTTTCGTGATGGTCAAAAGCAAGACCGACTCTTTTATCGAACGGGAGATTTGTCGTGATATCGTTTTCGGACAAATCAATTTTTCCGTCCTGTACGTCTTTTGGGTGTACGAATTTGATTTCGTCAATGATGTTGAGTTCTTTGAGCAGCATGGCGCAGACCAAGCCGTCGAAGTCGCTTCGTGTAACCAGTCTTTTCATTTCAGACCTCCGTTTAAAAAAATTTCATCTGGATTGGGCAAAGGACGGAAGCAGCCCTTTGCCCTGTATTATTATAGCATATTTTCACCGGCATGTCAAGGAAGATTCCGGGAAATTTCAGACTTTTCTGCCGGTGATTCTGGGCTTGAGCATCCGGGAATAGAGTTCGCAGAGTCCGTCAAGGGAAGTATCATACATGAGGAAAAACGGATTGAGCAGAATCAGCATGATTTTTCCTGCATGTCTGCCGTATTTCTGGAGTTCTTCGAGCAGTTCCTGCATTCCGAACAGGTAGGTGTTCAGATAGAAATAGAGTATCATGCTTCCGTTGAACAGGAGCAGTTTCAGGAGCAGCTGTGCAGGTTTGGAGGGGATTTTTTTCAGGTAGTACCGGACAAGCGGAAAACTGCCGAAAAACAGGATAAAAATCAGCGCGGCTTCTTTATCGTAAGTCACAAAAAGGGAAAGCAGTCCGACGGCGATATAAGTCACCCATGCCCACTGAATGCTGACTTCCATCACGACGATTAATAACAGTACGCCTGCAATCATGGGCAGAACCAGATAGAGCAGGGGAAAGACTCCTGTCAGGAACATGCTCACCAGGCAGAAGGCGGAAACAATTCCGCCGAGTGCCACTCTGTAGCTCAGATTCTGCTGATTCTGCATTATGCTGTCGGATAGACGAGTTTTTCGGGAGTCCAGTCTTTGAGGACTTCAATCATATCAGAGGCGATTTTTTTCGCGTCCGGAATGTCATGGAGCAGATACTGACCGCATTCGATACGTTTTCCGCCGGGCATTTCGCCTTCAAAGTCGCGGATGAAAACCATGCAGTCCTGTACCAGCTTGATAGCCGTTTCTGCCGGAACGTCGTCGCGTGTCAGGAAGTAGAAGCCCGTCTGACAGCCCATAGGTCCCACATAGATGATACTGTCTGTATAGGCACTGTTCCGCATGTAAGTTGCCATCAGGTGTTCTATTGTATGCGCACCGGCAGGGGAAATATAATCATTTTCCGGATTATTGGGCTTTTTCATGCGTACATCATAGGTGATAACGTCGCCGTCTTTTCGGGAAGTATACATGCCCTTGTCCAGAATATCGTGATTCACAGAAAAACTTGCAATTCTTTTCATAAATCTTTCAGCTCCAAATCTTTTATATAAAATGTCTGTAATGCGTAAGTAATGCCGTTTTCGTCGCAGAATTCGACTTCACAGCATTTGTCGTCATAGATTTCAAGAACCGTTCCCGTGTCACCTTTGTGAATACCGATATTGCTGTAATCCTCATTGGTGACACGGACAATGTCAAACAGTTTAAACATTGATTTCGGCTTTATCGTCAGAAACGCCGTTTTCGTCCAGAACAGGCTGCACGCAGTTCTGAATAAACTCTTCTACCTGCTGAGGGCATCTGCCGATAAAGTTTTCCGGCTTCATGATGTTGTCCATTTCTTCCTTTGTGATTTTGAACATGGGTTCAGCAAGGATTAATTCACAGAGGTTGTTGTCAAGACCTTCCTGCTTGACGCGCTTTCCGGCTTCCATGGAAAGCTGACGGATTTTTTCATGAAGTTCCTGACGGTTTCCGCCTTTTTCAACAGCGTCCATCATGATATTTTCGGTTGCCATGAAAGGCAGTTCCGCCATGACGCGCCGTGTGATAATCTTGTCATAAACGACAAGACCGTTTTCCGGGTCGGTGACATTCAGCATAATATTCAGGATAGCATCCACGCCGAGGAAAGCTTCTGCCACAGAGATTCTCTTGTTGGCGGAATCGTCCAGAGTTCTTTCAAACCACTGTGTTCCGGCGGTGAATGCCGGATTCAGAACATCACACATCACATATCTTGCGAGAGAAGTAATTCTTTCATCGCGCATGGGGTTTCTCTTGTAAGCCATAGCGGAAGAACCTATCTGGGTCTTCTCGAAAGGCTCTTCTATCTCCTTGAAAGACTGGAGAAGTCTGATATCGTTGCCGAACTTCATGGCACTCTGTGCGATGGCAGCCATTACCTGACAAACTGCAAAGTCAACTTTTCTCGAATAGGTCTGACCCGATACAGGAACGACTGCGTCAAAGCCCATTTCCTCAGCGAT
>DGUB01000131.1 GCA_002393815.1 Ruminococcus sp. UBA4321
GGAATATCTGTTTCACCACGTTCATATTTTCCATAGTGATTCATAGAAACGCCAATCAGGTCAGCGGCTTGTTTCTGGGTCAAATCTGCATCTTCTCTTAAATCTCTTAATCTTGGGTATAACATTCAAAAACACACCTTTTCTTTTTTATGATATGATTATATCATACTCTCCCCAAAAACTTACTCGGAAAATATAAAATTTTACTCGGAAAATGCAATTTTTTACTCGTAATAAATATTCCTTTCTGTAAAAAAAGCAAACACATATTACATTATATCATATATTGTATAAAAATAAAAAAAATACATTTTATAGAATGGAAATTATCTGAATTTACATTTTTATATGATATAATTAAAAAAAGAAAAGAGGTATTATTATGGAAACAATTCAAACTTGTGCTTATGATAATTTTTTAATGGGAATTCTTTATGGAATACTTAGCTATTTTTTATTGCCATTAGTAGTTGAATATATTATGATTCCTATTTATGAGTGGATCGAAGACTGGTGTTTAGACCCGACTTTGGGGGGCTGGCAGATTATTACTTGCTGGTTTGGCTGGTCTTCTAAACTTCTTGTCTGGATACTTGATTTGATTCCACCGCTTGGCTGGGGTGTGCTGTACACAATTATGACAGTAGTACAAGAATTCAGTATACCTCATGTTTTCCATGGGATTATTTCTCTTGTTATTGGTGTGGTAATGTTCTTTGTAACAGATATTGTATTCAATGGCGACGACGCAATTTCTCATAAAATTTTAGAAGCACTGCACATTCATATTAACGGTGACGGTTTGCTGGATAAGCTGAATGAGAAAAAGGACAATTTTCTTAATAAATTAAAAAAGAAAAAAGAGGAAAAAGTACAATCTGACAATAATCAGGAGGAAAAATAATGACTACTGAAACCAATAATCAAGTGACAGAAGCATCAGGACAAGAAACGCTTTCTGCTGAACCTGTTTTGCATGAAAATATAGGTTCTTCTAAACTGGATTTTAAAAACCCGGAGTCCATAAAGGCATGGGTACTTGCCAACAAAAAAATTGTCATCATTGTAGCAGTTGTCTTGATTGTCCTGATAGGCGGTATGTTAGAAAGTAAATCTGGTACACCAAAAAATTTTGTTTATGGAGAAGGACATTATAAAAGTTATAATAAAGTAATCACAGCATTTGGTGAGGCATTAGAATATAACGATGCAGACGAATTATATCATACAGTATTTTCAGATGCCAGATATAATAGAGTACCAGACGACATGAAAACATCTATCGAATTATCGCTTGCAGATACAAAACTAGAATTAGGCGCAGCTAGTTTAGTAAATGGTGTTGATTTGGAATTTCGGGCGGAAGCAGTTGGTGAACCTGTTACTATTTCTCAGGAAGATTTAGATTATATTCAAGAGTATTATTTGAATAATTATGGAGATGATTTAACTGTACTGGAAGGATATAAAGTTTCAACAAGCTTCTATTCTTTGGGAAGTACTCCACAGACAGGCGATATTTATGTATTTTGTATTGAAAAAGAAGGTTGGAAAATATTCAAGCCTAGTGTAGAAAAAATTGCAAATCAATTTTTAAATTCAAACGCAAAATTTTAATAATAAAATACTCCGGAACTGTTTCAGTTCCGGAGTTGTTTTTGTTTATTCTACTTTTTCAAAATCCGATGCCGGATGCTTGCACAACGGACAGATGAAATCTTCCGGCAGTTCTTCGCCGATATATTCATAGCCGCAGATGGTGCATCTCCAGACGGTCTGACCGCTTTTGGTCTTGCCGACTGCTTCGGGCTTCGGCTTGATATGTTCCAGATAATAGGCATACGTTACTGAAGGAATATCATTCAGAATGCCCTTTTCGGTCACATCCGCAATGAACATGGTATGTGTGCCGAGGTCGGTTTCCTGCACGACTTTCCCGGAAAGATAGGCGTTTGTTCCTTCGGTGATGCACATCGTCCAGTTTTTGGTGCGCTTACATGACGTGAACCCGGCGAATTTATCAGCCGTTCTGCCGGACTGGAAACCGAACCGTTTGAAAAGCCTAAAATCAGCCTGTTCGCTGATGACAGATACTGTGAAAATACCCGTTTCATGAATGATATCATGTGTGTAATTCGATTTGTTGACTGTAATGCTGATTCTGTTCGGAGAGGATGTCACCTGTCCGACAGTATTCACAATACAGCCGTTGTCTCTGCCGTACAGACACGCTGTCACGACAAATAATCCGTAAGTCAGTGAATGCATTGCATCCTGCATGGAAATCCCTCTTTTCTGTCATAGATTATTGTTTTTTCTTCTTTAAGGGCGGAGTCGCCTGACCTGTTCCGTGACCGGAAACGCGCAGACGGTTCAAGGCTCTCTGTAGCTTGAGATTTGCACGTTCCAGACGGTCAGGCTCATTCTGTGCGGCTTCAATTTTCGCCATAGCGTCCTGACGGGAGCGTTCAGCCCAGTCGGGGTCGATTTCTTCCGCCCATTCAGCGGCAGTCACCATGACGGTAGTTTTATCATCAGAGACTTTCAGAACGCCGCCGGATTCGGCAGCGGTTCTGGTTTCGCCGTTCGGAAGCTTAACAGTCAGAACACCTGTTTGCAGAATCGCCGCATAGCGGATATGCCCGGCTAAGATACCGACATCACCTTCGGTCGTTCTTGCCGTCAGCTGAACGACTTCATCATCGAACAGGATTTTATCAGGCGTGAGAATCATTAAACGATAAGTATTCATGACATCACCTTATTCCTGAATGCTCTTAGCCTTTTCGACAGCTTCGTCGATAGTGCCGACGAACAGGAACGCCGATTCCGGCAAATCGTCGTGTTTGCCTTCGATAATTTCTTTAAATCCTCTGATAGTTTCTTTCAGAGGGACATACTTACCCTGCATACCTGTGAACTGTTCGGCAACGGAGAACGGCTGAGATAAGAATCTCTGTACTTTACGGGCGCGGAGAACAATTCTCTTGTCTTCGTCGGAAAGTTCATCCATACCCATGATAGCGATAATATCCTGTAATTCGTTATATCTCTGTAAGATAGTCTGTACGGCACGGGCGGTTTCATAATGTTCATGACCGACGATATCGGGGTCTAAGATTCTGGAAGTACTTTCGAGGGGGTCAACCGCCGGATAGATACCCAGAGAAGCTATCGAACGGGATAATACAGTCGTCGCATCCAGATGGGCGAATGTTGTCGCCGGAGCAGGGTCTGTCAGGTCATCCGCAGGAACGTAAACAGCCTGAACCGATGTGATAGAGCCTTTCTTAGTGGAAGTGATTCTTTCCTGTAATGCGCCCATTTCAGTAGCTAAAGTCGGCTGATAGCCTACAGCAGAAGGCATTCTTCCGAGCAGAGCCGAAACTTCCGAGCCTGCCTGTGTGAATCGGAAAATATTATCAATAAATAACAATACGTCCTGACCTTCGGTATCACGGAAATATTCCGCCATTGTCAGTCCGGACAGAGCTACACGCATTCTGGCTCCGGGGGGTTCATTCATCTGACCGTATACCAGAACGGTCTTATTCAGAACGCCGCTTTCCTTCATTTCGTTGTAGAGGTCATTACCTTCACGGGTACGTTCTCCGACACCTGTAAAGACCGAAATACCGCCGTGCTGATTCGCAACGTTGTTGATTAACTCCTGAATCAGAACAGTTTTTCCAACACCTGCACCGCCGAATAAGCCAATTTTACCGCCTTTCAGATACGGGGCGATTAAGTCAATAACTTTGATACCGGTTTCGAGAACTTCGTTAGAAGCGGTCTGTTCTTCATAACTGGGGGCTTCGCGGTGGATTTCCCATTTTTCCTCTGTATCGGGAGCAGGTTTCTCGTCGATAGCCTCACCGAGGAGATTGAACATTCTGCCGAGGGTTTCCTTTCCGACCGGAACTTTAATCGGCGCACCGGTGTCGATGGCATCCATACCGCGGACTAAGCCGTCAGTACTTCCCATAGAAATGCATCTGACAATATCATCACCGATATGCTGTGCGACTTCGATTACGAGCTGTTTGCCGTTGTTATCGACAGTAATTGCGTTAAGCAGACGGGGGAGCTGGTCTTTCGGAAAGCGAACGTCCACGACCGCACCGATAATCTGCACGATTTTACCAATATTCTGCATGATAATATCCTTTCTGTGAGTTTTTAGAAATTTATTTTTCCCGATTATCTGTATAGAATTCAACTTTACCACATTCCGGACAGATACATGCTTTGATATTATGTTCTTCCTTACCTTTTCTAAGTGAAATATAGGTCAACAATGCTGCATGATTTATTTTCACTTCGTAATCCTGTTTCATTTCAGCATGACAGTTTGAGCATTTCATAATAAATTCTCCTTACTGCTGCGCATTCGCACCGCTGACGATTTCGGTTAATTCCTGCGTGATTGCACCCTGACGCGCTCTGTTATACTGTAATGACAGGTTATCAATCATTTCAGTAGCGTTATCAGTAGCGTTTTCCATAGCTGTTCTTCTTGCTGCCTGTTCGGATGCGAACGATTCGACAATCGCACCATAAAGCAGACTAGCCACATATCGCGGAACAAGCTTGTCGAATACTTCTTCCGGAGAAGGTTCATATTCAACGGCGCAGCGTCTGGGATGACTGCCGGGCATTTCGTCGAGCGGAATGACTTCCATCTTCTGCGCTACCTGCATAATCGGCGATACATAGTTTGTGAAAACTATCTCAACAGTCTGGAGCGATTCATGTCTTTTGTAAGTATTCAGAATCAGTTCCGCCATATCCATAGCAAGATAAATATTCATATGTTCGGCGATATGGTCATAAGCTTTCAGAACTTTAATATCCCGGTTCTCGAAATAATCGACAGATTTCTGACCGATTGGCATTACAATAGGATTTCCGCCCTGTGCCTTGATTTCGTTGATTCGCGCCTGAGCGATTTTCAGCACATTCGAGTTGAATCCGCCTGCAAGACCTCTGTCTCCGGCGATGACGATTAACAGGCAAGCACCCTTGTCAGTACGCTTCCGGACAAACTGCGAATTGAAATACGGGTCTTCGGCAGCGATTTCAGACATGAGCTTGTAAGTCGCTTCAAAGAACGGCTGAGCGGCTTCGGCGCGGTCTTTGGCTCTTCTCAATTTGGAAGATGCCACAAGTTCCATCGCCTTCGTAATCTGCATTGTACTCTGAACGCTGTGCATCCGGCGTTTAATATCTTTCAGATTTGCCATACTATCACCACTGCTTGTTGAACTCTGTCAGGGCTTCGCCGAGAGCGGTTTCATTTTCTTTTGTCAGGTCTTTGGTATCTAAGATAGACTGTAATATTTCCGGATGGGATTCGTTCATGAATGCAGAAAGTTTCTCCTGATATTCTTTAATCTTTGCAACCGGAATTGAATTCAGATAGCCCTTAGTAACTGCATAGATGATGCATACCTGCATTGCTACCGGAACAGGGGAATTCTTATCCTGTTTCAGAACTTCTACGATACGTTCACCCATGGCAAGACGGTTTTTCGTATCTTCGTCGAGGTCAGAACCGAACTGAGAAAACGCCTGTAATTCTCTGTACTGAGAATAAGACAGTTTCAGAGAGCCGGAAACTTTCTTCATGGCTTTAATCTGTGCGGCACTTCCCACACGGGAAACCGAAATACCCGGATTCACGGCAGGACGAACACCGGCATTGAACAAGTCAGTCTCCAGGAAAATCTGACCGTCTGTAATGGAAATAACATTTGTCGGAATATAGGCAGAAACGTCACCTGCCTGTGTTTCGATAATCGGCAGAGCCGTCAGAGAACCTCCGCCATAGTTTTCGTTATAGCTGCAAGCTCTTTCAAGCAGTCTCGAATGCAGATAGAAAACATCACCGGGAAAGGCTTCACGTCCCGGCGGACGCTTCAGAAGCAGAGACAAGGCACGATAAGCAACGGCATGTTTTGATAAGTCATCATAAACGCAGAGAACGTCTTTCCCTTGGTCGAGGAAATATTCACCCATAGCACAGCCTGAATACGGCGCAATATACTGTAAAGGCGCGAATTCGGAAGCCGTTGCCGATACGATGATAGTATAATCCATCGCTCCGGCTTTGCGGAGGGTTTCAGCCACGTTTGCGACAGTTGAACGCTTCTGACCAATAGCAACATAGATACAGATAATATCCTGACCTTTCTGGTTGATAATCGTATCGAGTGCGATAGCAGTCTTACCGGTCTGGCGGTCGCCGATAATCAGTTCACGCTGTCCGCGTCCGATAGGAATCATGGAGTCAATCGCCTTGATGCCTGTCTGCAAGGGCTTGTGAACGGATTTTCTCGTGATAACACCGGAAGCGACTTTTTCAATGGGGGCGCGTTTTGTCGTGTTGATTGCACCTTTGCCGTCAATCGGCTGACCGAGTGCGTTGACTACTCTGCCGAGCAGTTCTTCTCCGACCGGAACAGACATGATTTCGCCTGTTCTCTTGACGGAAGAACCCTCTTTAATATCTTCATCAGAACCGAGCAGAACCGCGCCGACGCTGTCCTGTTCGAGGTTGAGTGCCATACCGTAGACACCGTTCTCGAACTGAATCAGTTCGCCGGACATGCATTTTTCAAGCCCGTGAATGTTGGCGATACCGTCACCGACGGTGATAACCGTACCAACATCAGACAGCGAAATCTGTGCATGATAGTTCTTAATCTGGTCTTTGATAATACTGGATATTTCATCCGGTCTTAAATTCATAGAGAAAATAACACCTCTTTCTTATAAAATATTTTTATTTCGATAAATCAGAATTTATCACATATTTGATAGTTTGTATATTAGGCAAAGTCTTAGAATAAATGTCAATATAAGTTCAATTCCCATAATTAGGGTAGCACTTTCTTTAAATAAGTCCCAATATTTTTCATTCACCCTTAAACGAATAGATGTTATTAAAGAAATAGCAATGATTGAAACAACAAAGAAAATTCCTCCGTCCAAAATCCCATTGCCATGAATAAAATCAAACATTATGACAGTGAATAAAAAATAACAAATAAGAGTAATAAAAAACAATATATTTTTCATATTCTAATTCACCTTAAATTCCGATTTATCTTTGCATTACTGCTGTGCGAATGCCTGCAATCTGCCCTTGATGGAATTATCCATTCTGGTATCGCCGTACTGGACGACCATACCGCCCATGAGGGATTTGTCAACAGATTCACGGAGCAGAATGCTCTTGCCGAGTTTCTGTTGTAATTTTTCTTTCAGGGCGTTTCTCTGCGAATCTTCGAGCGGAACGGCAGAAGTCACAAAGACTTCGGCAATTTGGAACGCTTCAAAATAGAGTTTATTGAAAGCATTCCGGATTTCGGAAATCCGGTTGATTCTGCGCTTTTCCACTAACAGGCAGAGAAAGTTTTCAGTGATGCCCTGTTCTTCGCCGATTACTTTTTTTAATACAGAAATTCTTTCTGATAAATCCAGTGTCGGCACATCAAGGAGAGAAATCAGTTCCGGATATTGCAGAATCAAATCCGTGACCTGATTCAGTTCCTGATAGATGCGCTTTTCCTGATGTTCTTCCTGTGCAAGGAGAAACAGGGCTTCGGCATAGACGTGACCTACTGTCTGCTGTGTCATGACTGTTCACCTATATTCTGAATGAAATCATCAATCAGCCGTTCGTGGTCGGCTTTGTTGATTTCTTTTTCCATAATTTTTTCAGCCAGTTCCATTGCCAGTTCAGAGATTTCGCCCTGAAGTTCTGTTCTGGCGAGGTTCTTTTCACGCTCGGTTTCGAGGGTAGCTTTTTCGCGGACAGCCTGTGCTTCGTGACGGGCTTTATCGAGAATGGAATCGCCCTGTTTCTGAGCGATTTTTTCAGCGCGTCTGATGATGCTTTCTGCTTCGTCTTTTGCGCCGGCGATAGCCTGTGCATATTTTTCCTTATCGGAATTGGCAGAGTTTAAAGCATCATCGGCTTTCTGATAAGTGCCGTCGACTTCCTGCTGACGCTGTTCAAGAATCGCATCAATGCGCTTGAACAGAATCATCTTGAAAGCTAAGAAAATCAGCCCTGTGTTAATCAGCGTGAATAAGATAGTACCGACATCAATTGATAAAAAATCCAATTTTCTGCCTCCTGTAGAGTTTAGCCGCTGACTTTGTTAATGAACGGATTGGCGAACATCAGCAGCAGGGCAACGAGCAAGCCGTAAATACCGGTAGATTCCGCAACGGCACAGCCGATGAACATGGTTCTTGTGACCGCGCCGGAGCTTTCCGGCTGACGACCGATAGATTCGCAGGCTTTGCCGACAGCGTAGCCTTCACCGATACCAGGTCCGATACCGGCAATCATTGCCGTACCTGCACCGAGGGCAGATGCGCCTAGTACGATAGCTCTTGACAGTTCTGTGTAATCCACATTATTGGTTTCCATAATAAGTACCTCCAGATTATTTTTTTGATAAATTTTTGTTTATGTCTCAGCATTGCCGTCCGCATTGGAAATATAGACCATTGTCAGCATAATGAAGATAAATGCCTGCATGAATCCGCTGAACAGGTCGAAATACAGGGACATCACTGCCGGGATACCGATAGTCATGAACGCAACGCCGATTTTCGCAGTTATCACGGAAAGTGCGTAATATAACAGGCTCGTGATAACCATACCGCTCACGACATTGCCGAAGTGACGCAGACTCATCGAAACCGGAGTTGCCACTTCACTGAGAATGTTAATCGGCAGCATGACCGGAACAGGGTCAACATAGCCTTTCAGATAGCCGCCGAAGCCGTGGGTTTTAATGTTCGTCCCGTGAATCAGTACGAAAGTGATTAACGCCCATGTCAGCGGAACATTGAAATCCGCTGTGACAGAACGCAGTCCCAGCATACTGATTAAGCTGCCCAGAATCGAGAAGGTGAACAGTGCGCCGATATACGGGGCAAACCATCGCCAGCGTTTTCCCATCGTATCTTCTACAAGACCGTAAACGGTCTTGACTGCCCATTCCGCGACTGCCTGTTTTTTAGAAATGTTTTTCGTTTTCAGGTCACTGGTCAGCCAGAGGAGCAGAAGCATGACTGCTAAGATAATCACCCAGCTCAAAACGATGGTTTCGGTCAGGTTGATGGTAACGCCGCCGATATCGAACGAGCAGACAATTTTAGGACCGCTGACATCTACGCCATCGGGAGAACCTCTTAAAAAATCACTGATGCTCAAAAATAAATCCCTCCTGCCTTAAAATTTTTTAGATTTTTTGTCTGTGCGCACGGATAAAATTCCGAACAGAATCTTAGGATAAAGAAACGGCAGAACTGCGGTTACTGCACTGACATGTTCCGACATCAGTCCGGCGGCAATGACTGCCGAAGCAATCAGCACCCGGATAAGATAGCCTTTGAAATCTCTGGTTTTGCCGTGATAGACGGCATTCAGGATACTCCGGCGGAGCAGATGCAGATTGCATATCATGCCGATACTCCCTAGAAACAGACCAGTCAGCACGGCAATGCGGAATTTCACGACAATCAGAGAAACAATCCAGACAAGCAAATCCAGAACCAGTGTTCCGACAGCTGCAAAGTGCAGTTCCTTGTGTAAATCTTCCTGCATTGCTTCACCTCATTTCTATCTGTTCGCACAATATTAATTATACTATGATTTGCCGGATATGTCAAGAATGACAGGCAAAAAATCACACAAAAAAAGAAATTTTGGATTTCAGGCTTAATAAAAAGCCGTCAGAAACCAGACTGAACTGACGGCATTTTTATTGGTAACACCACAGAATGCCGTTTGTGCAGCTCAAATGATGGAAATCAGCGGAAATGTCGTCTGGTAGTCAGGCATTCTCCGTGGTGCTGATTTCATTATAATATAATCTGCCGGAATTTGCAACAGACAATTTTCAGGATTTGTCTGAATCCGGAACAGTTTCAGATTTTTTCAGAACTTTTTCGGCAACAATGCCCTGCAATTCGCATAATCTCCGGAAGGATGCGTGAACATCGGTTTGCATGGAATGATTCAGCCAGTCCATGACCTGCCCGAATACAACACATTTATAGTAATGTATCAGCAGGGCTTTGTCTTCCGCACTGACAGAAGTTTCATCAGAAAATGCTGCCTGAATAAAACTGGTGACAGTATATTCGCAGATATGCCAGAGACATTGTTCATATACTTCCCTGTGCGAAGTAGAATACAGATTCTGAATGATTTTTCTGTGCTGTCTGGCGAAGGTGACTGTAATTTCAATACAGGATTCCAGAGAATCTACAGCCTGATAGGTTTTCAGGGTTTTATCCGCTTCGCAGCGGAAAATTTCTTCCAGCAGAGCCGGAATATCCTGATAGTGATAATAGAATGTATTCCGGTTGATGCCGCAGTCTTCGACAATATCCCGGACAGTGATTTTATCCACTGTTTTTTCTTTCAGAAGTTTCATGACAGAATCCTGAATCGCCTGTTTTGTCTGCATGACTGCTCCTTTCCTTATGAAAAAAGCTGACTATAGAATCTACAGTCAGCTCCCAATCATAGTATAATTAATTGATAGTATCATTCTAGCATATTTTTCCGGATTTGTCAATATGCAAAAAGCAAAATCCTCTGCACGGAATACAGAGGATTTTGTGAAATTTATACTTCGATTTTGCCCTTGCGCTTGACATGCAGCGCGCGGTCACGGATTTCACCGACTGCCGGATTGATTGCCTTGACGGGATATTTTTTATCATCGTCAAGTTCTGCCATCTCGAATACCGGAAGCAGAATTTCAAGCTGTTCGCCGGTTTCCCCTTCGCCTGTCAAAGCAGGGTAGAAGTGCGGATTCGGAATCA
Organism: Ruminococcus sp. UBA4321; assembly: GCA_002393815.1. Taxonomy (GTDB): domain Bacteria; phylum Bacillota; class Clostridia; order Oscillospirales; family Ruminococcaceae; genus UBA3855. Next base: position 10,858 of record DGUB01000131.1, read on the forward strand.
TAGCACCGTTGCGGAGCAGCGCAATTTCGGCTTCTTCGGGGTTCTTGGCGTGCTGCAGAATCAGGTCACCGTCATCGGAGAACATGATATGAACGAAACGTGTGCCTTCCTGCTTGGAGAGATTTTCCACACTGGAAGCAACCTGTAAATAAGCTGCCCCGGCATTTTCGCGTTTGGCGTTCATACGCGCCTTGAATTCTTCCAGATTCTGACGGAGCTTTTTATTTTCCGTCTGGAGAACGGCATACTGCTGTTCGGTCGTATGCAGTTTTTCCTGTAATTCGGCATGTTTCTGGGCGGTCTGGATAGTCATCTTATCCAGTTCGGACTGTAACTGCTCGTTCTGTTCGAGTGCGTTTTCGAGTTCGGAGCGCAGGTCTTCATTTTCTTCGGTGACTTCTTCGAGCTGAGCACGGATATCGCCGGAATCTTCTTCATCGAAAGCATCAAGGTCATCACTGGCGGACTGCTGTGCTTTGAGTTCCTCATTTTCCGCCTGGAGAGATTTAATCTGATTGGCGGCATTCATGAGGGCAGTACGGAATTCGTCATTCTGCTGAATGGTAGTATCCAGTTCGGAATACAGACCGTCGATTTCTTCCTTATCTTTCTGCTGTTTTGCGATAGCTTCGGAAAGTCTGTTTTCGAGTTCCTGTTTTTCCTGTATGAGCCGTTCCTGAGCTTCGGAGCCGGAGGACTGTTTTTCTTCCAGTTCGGACTGGAAATTCTGTGCCTGTGTGACAGCGAACTGCAGCTGTTCTTCAAGTTCCTGTTTTTCGCGGGAAAGCTTGATTTTTTCAGATTTGAGAGCGACAAGTTCCTGATTGTCGGCATCCTGTTTGCCGGAAAGTGCAGCATTCAGGGTTTCAATCTGTTCGGAAGCGGCTTGCAGCTGTTCTTCAACGGCTTGTTTTTCGGCGAGTTCAGAAGTCATGGCTTCGATACGGGTTTCGAGTTCCTTTTGCCGCTGTGTGAGGGCATCACGTTCGGATTTGAGAGAAGCAACTTCTTCACTTTCAGAATTCTGCCGGTTAGAGATTTCAGTAATTAAATCATCAATCTGCTGAGAGGCATCTTTCAGTTGTTCTTCGAGTTCCTGCTTTTCGGAAACCTGTGTATTCAGGTCTTCAATCTGTTGAGAAGCCTCTTTCAGCTGTTCTTCGAGTTCCTGTTTTTCGCGGGAAAGCTTGATTTTTTCAGATTTGAGAGCAATAAGTTCCTGACTGTCGGCTTCCTGTTTTCCTGAAAATTCAGAAGTGAGAACTTCCATCTGTTCAGAAACAGACTGCAATTGTGCTTCAAGTTCCTGTTTTTCACGGGAAAGCTTGATTTTTTCGGATTTCAGAGCGATAAGTTCCTGTTCGCCGCTTTCCTGTGAAGATTCCAGCTGAGACTGGAAATCCTGTGCCTGTGTGACGGCAAATTTCAGCTGTTCTTCGAGTTCCTGATTCTGTGCGGCGATGGCTTCCAGTTCAGCTTTGAGAGAGGCGGCTTCACTGCTGTCGGCATTCTGCTTGCTGATAAGTTCAGAGGTTAAATCTTCGATCTGCTGATTAGCATCCAGAAGCTGTGTTTCGAGTTCTGCCTTTTCTTTGGAAAGCTTGATTTTTTCGGATTTCAGGGCAACGAGTTCCTGTTCACCGCTTTCCTGTGAAGATTCCAGCTGAGACTGGAAATCCTGTGCCTGTGTGACGGCGAATTTCAGCTGTTCTTCGAGTTCCTGTTTCTGCTGAACCAGAGTTTCATGTTCTGCTTTGAGTGAAATCAGTTCTTCATTGCCGGAATTCCGGAGACTGACAAGCTGTGCATTCAGGTCAGCAATCTGACGGGCAGCCTCTTCCTGCTGAGATTCGGCTTCTTTTTTCTTTGTGAAAAGTTCTTCCTTATGTTTTTCACGGAGAGCTGCGAGTTCTTCTTCGTGAGTTTTATGGTCAGTTTCGATTGCCGCACGGAGGTTGAAAATTTCCTTTTCAGATTCTTCCAGAGCGGAATTATCATTCTGCTGACCGGTGATAAGTTCGGTACTTAAATCATCGACCTGATGAAGCGCATCTGCAAGCTGTTCCTGTAATTTTTCATTTTCGGCAGAAATGCGTTCTTTTTCTTCCTGAAGAGAAGCAAGCTGTTTCTGCACTGCCTCTGAATCGGAAGTTTCAGAGGGCTTCTGATTCAGTTCTTCGCGGAGCTGTACAATCTGCTGTGCAGCATCTTTGAGTTTCAGGCGATATTCAGAATTCTGTGCTTCGAGTGCATCCATATCCGCACGGAGCGAAAGTTCAATTTCTTCCGGCGCACGGGACGGCACATCCGCTTTGGCTTCGAGTTCCGCACGGAGATTTTTAATCTGACTGTTAGCATTTTCGAGTTCTTCGCGGAGAACCTCTGCATCAGTCGGAGAATCCGGCGTATTGGCGAGATTTTCGCGGAGTTTCTGAATCTGTTCATTTGCCTTGCGGAGTTCTTCACGCAGAGCGGCATCTTCTGTACCTGCCGGAAGCTGTTCCAGTTCCTGTTTCAGATTGAGAATCTGTGTCTGATATTCTGCATTCTGTTTTTCGGCAGTTTCGAGAGAAGCGCGGAGAATTTTCTTTTCACGTTCGCCGACATCCAGTTTTTCTTCCATTTCGGAAACAGGAACGGAATTTTCTGCATTTGCAGCAAGCTGTTCGGAAAGTGACTGGTTTTCCTTCCGGATAGCATTCATCTGATTCGCAGCCTCGGCGAGTTTTTGGCGGAATGTATCATTTTCATTCAGAACAGAATCCAGTTCTTTCTGGATTTCCGCAGAGGTTCTCTGTTCCTGTTCGATTCGTTTCTGATGTTCGGCTCGGAGTTCTTTAATCTGCTGTGCAGCATCGGCAAGCTTTTCAAGATAAGAAGTATTCTGTGCAGAAACTTCCTCCAGTTCGGAGCGGAGTTCTTCATTTTCCTCGGTTTCGGAAGCCCGGATTTCGCCGCTGCGGTTCAGACCATATTCCAGTTCTTCGCATCTTTTTTCGGCTTTGGTCAGACTTTCCTGGAGCTGTTTTTTATCAAGCCGCAGTTTGCCGCAGCTGTGTTCAAGCCGTTCCACCTGTTCGCGGAGGGATTTTTCTTCAGCAGAAGGGTCAGGCTTTTCGGCGGGAATTGCCGCAGCTGCTTTTTCGGCAGCAAGCCGTGCTTCCTGTGTTTCTTTTTGCTGAAGTTCAAGTTCCTCATAGACTTTCTGATATTTTTCCTGAAGATTCTGATATTTTTCGTTGAGTTCGTCAAATTCCGGGGAATTTCCTTCGGCAGAAACATCAGTATTGAATCCGGAACGGGTTTTCAGCTTTGCCGTCAGTTCCTTGTTGCGGGTTTCCAGAGCGGCAAGTTTGCTTTGTTTTTCATTTTCACGCTGTTTGAGTGACTGTACATAATCCTGATTGGCTTTGATGCTCAGCAGCAGAACCACGACAATCACCATCAGTATGGCAATGACAATAATTAAAAATCCTTCCAAAATAATTTCCTCTTTTCCTGACAGCGGGATTATGACTGGATATTAGGCAAAAGAACGATTTTGCCTTTCTTTTCAAGCTGGATACCGGAATCATCTGTTTTCATTTCAGCCGGTTCTATTGATTTGAGACTGTATTTGATTTTCCAGTCTTCCTGAAGACCTTCAATCTCGAACAGATTGTTCAGCGGACGAACGCTGCTGGTGGTTTCCTGTCCGGAAGTAAAGCCTTTGTAGAAATGCGGATTGGGATAAGCCTTGCCGTCGATGACCACAATCGGCGCACCTTTGGCAGGCATTTCGGACAGATGCAGTTTTGTGCCGAGCAGCATGACATTCAGGAACTTGCTGTTTTCGTGCTTGTCAACTTCCAGACTGGAAGTGGAAAGCAGAAATGCTTCATTGGAGAATGCAGCCGGTTCTTTGGCAGCAGAAGCTGCCGGAGAAACAACAGGCGCAGCAGGTGCATCGGGTACTTCGGGAACTTCCGGGACTTCGGGAACTTCCGGAGCCGGGGCAGGAGCAGAAACCGGAGCAGTGCCGCCGGCGGCAAGCTGTTCTTTCAGGCTTTCAATCTCTTTGCGCAGTGATTCCATATCTATGTTGGACTGTGCTTCCACCATGGCTTTCTGCTGGATGAGCTGCTGCTTTTCGATTCTGAGAGAATCCAGTTCATGCT
>DGUB01000021.1 GCA_002393815.1 Ruminococcus sp. UBA4321
TTGTCATAGATATAAATTTTCATGGAAAATTCATAAGTGACAGGGTCGTTATACTGGACAGCGGCATAATAATTGCCGTCTGCGCCCTGTACCAGAGCGGAAAAATAAGTGTTCTCGTCGAAAACATCTTTCAGGTCTTTGGTTTCGAGCAGATTGAAATCGGCATCATAGGTTTCCATGGTGTAGCCTAAATCCTGGTAGGGATTTTCTTCGTTCTTTTCGTCATAAATCGAAGAATGATAAATAAAGAAGACCTGACCTTCGTTATTGACAAAACTGGAAGTGACATAATAATCCACATTTTTTTCAAGTGTTTTGGGATAGGCGAGGTCTACGGGCGTACAGGTATCATCAGCGGGGTGATACAGATACATCTGCATTTCGCCTTTGTCATTGTTGGAAGACAGCAGAAGATTATCATTGATTTCGGACATATTGTATAAATACTGCATATCCGGAACATTGATTTTTTCAGAAGCATAAGAATGGTCGAAAGAAATATTCAGAGCCTGTGCAGCTTTGGAACTGCCGTTTCCGCCGGAATTGCTGTTAGTATCGACGTTTCCGCCGTCTCCGGAATTACCGCCTTTATTGCATCCGGTGAAAGCTGTCAGCATGAGGACTGCGCTCAGGAAAGCCGCTGTCCGTTTGTAAAAAGATTTTCTTGTTTTTTTCATCATCAAGTACCTCCTGTGAAATGATATTTCATGTGTACTATGCTATTTAATACAGTTATCAGTATAGCACACAAAATCGGGTTTGTCAAGATAAATTACAGAATTGTTATGATTCTTAATTAGTTCTTAAACATTTACCTGTTAATAAGACAAATCAGCAGGGCAAAATATGACACTTTTCTGAAAATATTTTAAAATTCGGCAGAATAAACAAACTGTAAGTATTATATTTGGAAAATATTACAAAAATATTTGATTAGAATTTTTAATTTATTAAATTGCTTGACAAACTCTACAAAATTATATATAATAAAAACAATAATATATCAGACAAGTCAGCTTTTTGAAACTATGAAAAAGGAGAAAAGTGTATGAAGAAAATAAAAGCATTGTTAGCCGCTGTCATGATGCTTGCCGCACTCCCGGCAGGGCAGAATCTGGCATCTGTAACAGCTTCCGCCGAAGCCGAAAATTATAACGACTATTATGTCATCCGCAACGTCAACAGTGGACTGTATCTGAGTATTGATGAACTGATGAGTTCCACCCCGGTAAATGTTATTCAGAATAGTCTGAAAAAAGCAGATACTTTCAACACATGGAAACTCGAAGCCAATGCAGATGGCTATTATCAGATTCTGGAAGCCGGTATGAATGTTGCACTCACGCTTGACAGTACTGGAAATAATATCAGTATTGACAGCGCAAAGCAAACCGACAATCAGCTGTTTAATCTTTCTGCCAATGCAGACGGCAGTTTCAAGCTGGTGATTAAATCCACCGGAAACGCTGTCGAAGTCATTAACGCTGAAACTACTGAGCGTGCAAATGTTCAGCAGTGGGAAATCAACGGCGCAAACTGTCAGGACTGGGAACTGATTCCGGTTTCCTACACTGAAAAATCAGCCAAAGAAACTAAAGTAAAAATCATCGGAGACGAATTCACTCCCGGCGACCTCAATGATGACGGCATTGTCAATATCTATGACCTGATTCTCGCGAAGAAAGCCCTGATTTCCGGAAATGCAACTGACCATCAGAAACATGCCGGAAATGTCAGTGGCGATAAAGAATTCTCTGTAGCTGATATTATACAATTAAACCGCTTCCTGCATCATGACCAAAAAGCAAAACTTGTGAAAGCTCCTGCGGATTCTGAAAGACGCTATGCCGCTGTTGACGGCGAATTCACAGAAGCTTATGTCGAAACAACAAATGCAGGCTTTACCGAAGAAGCTTATCTGAATCTCTATAACGAACTCGGTACTAATGCGACATGGAATGTTTCGGCAGCTTCTGACGGCGTGTATGCGCTGACTGTCCGCTATGCTAACGGCGGTACTTCTGACAGAACTGTAGCTGTAACAGTCAGCGGTCAGGTAGTTTACTGGACGCTCGAAGGCAAAACCACAGGCGCATGGACAACATGGAACGAAGAAACGATTTATATTCCGCTTTCTGCCGGAATGAATTCTCTGACCTTCACTTCCATGACTGCTGACGGCGCATCCAATATCGACTATATTTCTATTACCGATACCACAGAAAAAGAAAGCCCCTCTCAGCCAATTGCACCTGTCAAGGGCGTTCCGCTGAATCTCAATGACAGAAATCAGAAGGGTGTCGGCATCCAGATGGAATATCTAAACCGAGGCGTTGTGGCTGCCAAGACTTCAAGTGGTATGCTCGTCAGCTGGAGAACTCTTGCTACTGATAACGAAAATACTTACTTCAAACTTTACAAGAACGGCGAATTCGTCGCACAGATTAACGCCGGAGAAGCAACGAATTATCATATTGACGGCGGTACAGCAGATGACCTCTATACGGTTGATACCTTTGTCGGCACAACAATGACTGAATTCGCAAACGTAGCAACGATTTTCGGCACGATGAACAGCGACAAACACGGCGCATATTTCGATATCAATACACAGAAGCCTGCTGACCAGACAATGCCTGACGGCTCGACCTGCACTTATTACGAGAACGACTGCTCTGTCGGCGATATTGACGGCGACGGTCAGTACGAAATCTTCGTGAAGTGGGATCCGTCCAATTCTCAGGACAACTCTAAGGACGGCTATACCGGAACAACCTTCTTCGATTGCTATCGTCTGGACGGTACTTTAGTATGGCGAATTGATCTCGGAATCAATATCCGTTCCGGTGCGCATTATACACAGTTCTTAGTTTATGACTTCGACGGTGACGGCAAGTGCGAATTAATCTGCAAGACTGCTGACGGCACAAAGGACGGTCAGGGCAATTATATCGGCGATAAATCTAAGGATTATCGCTCCACAGCAGGACGCATCCTGACAGGACCTGAATATATTACTCTCTTTGACGGTGCAACCGGCAAGGCTCTCGATACGCAGAACTATGACCCCGGCAGAGGAACAGTCGGCGACTGGGGCGATACTTACGGCAACCGTGTAGACAGATTTACGGCTTGTGTGGCTTATCTCGACGGCGAACATGCAAGTGCATGTTTCGGACGCGGCTATTATACCAGAATGGCTGTTGCCGCATGGGATGTCAAGAACGGCAAACTTTCCAAACGCTGGACATGGGATACCGGGCATAATGTTTCTGCTGTCGGCTACGGCGACGGAAATCATCATTGCCTCGGTGCTGATGTGGACGGTGACGGCAAACAGGAAGTTGTATGCGGTTCTGTTATCGTGGATGATAACGGAAAAGTCCTGAATACTACCAGCCTTGCACACGGCGATGCAATTCATATCGGTGATTTCGTACCGTCGAATCCGGGGCTTGAAATCTTCCAGTGCTTAGAAGATGAAAAGCATCCGAACGGCACAGTTGTCAATTATGGTACAATTCTCCGTGACGGCAAGACCGGAAAAGTTCTGTTCCGCGAAACCGCCGGAGGAGATACCGGACGCTGCATCGCAGACAACCTCGTTGCAGGCAATGACGGCGCAGAAATGTCAGGTTCTCATAACAGTATTCTGTATGACTGCACAACCGGAAAACAGATGGTGGATGCTTCCGGCAACGGCATGACATTCAACAGCATTACAAAATGGGGACAGAATTCTGTTGTTTACTGGACAGGCGTTCTCGAAAGAGCTGTCCTTGACAGAACCATGGTTGACCAGTATGGACAGGGCAGAGTTTTCACCGGTGACGGCGTTACCTATAACAATGCCTCCAAATCGAATGCCTGCCTGACCTGTGACCTCATGGGTGACTGGCGCGAAGAAATGATTTTCCGCAAGTCTGACGGCGGACTGAGAGTCTTCACAACGACTTATTCGACAGAATATAATATTTACAGTCTGATGCATAATCCGCAGTATCGTGTACAGGTAGCGGCACAGAACAACGGCTACAATCAGCCGCCGCACACTGATTACTTCCTCGGAACAGGCTATGCACTTCCGACCGCTCCTACAGTCTATGACTATAAAGCTGAATAATCCCTGAATACAGGAGTTTTCCCTGTCTGTGCAGACCGCACGGGCAGGGAATTTTTTGTCTGAAAATTACAATCAGGATAATTTTTACTCTGGTTTGTGCATAAATCATAACAAAAAGGATATTTCTACTATCTGGATTATGCAGAATTTAAAAAATAATAAAATTATGAAAAAAGTATTGACAAATTATGAATAATATGATATACTAATTGTAATGAAAAGAAACACTGAAAAATCGGCAGCACAGGCGGAAATAAGCTGTTTTGCAAAAGCTTCCGGAAATATATCCGGGATTCGCGTCTGAGCAAAAATCAAGAAAATTTGCGTTTATAATACAAATTGTATTAAAATGCTGCTAATTTAACTATATGAATAAACTGTGAATAACCTGTTAAATTTATACTTAAAGGAGAATTGCTATGAAAAAATCAGCGAAAACTATGAAGTTGAATACTTCTCATTATGCAAAATGCCGCACCTTGATGCTGAAATTCAAAAACAGACACAGAATCAGATTTTTCCTGACGAGCGTGATTCTGTTCGCAAACTGTTATTTTCATGTCATCACCCTGCCGATTCTGTATTACGGAGATTTGGACAGAGGAAGCGCACTGCTCTGGGGCATGTTCGCGTTTCTAATTAATCTGGTGATTTTTGTAACAGTCTTTTTTGCTTCGGCAGAACGCCTGAAGCTGGTGTGTCTGCTTCTGGTTCTGATTCTTGCCGGGTCTGTGATAGGCTTTCTGCATCTGGGTGCCGGGATTGCGCTGGGAATTCTGTTTCTGTCACAGCTTCCGGAATGCATGAAAATGCGCTGGATTCAGAAACAGCAGGGCTATCCGTATTTCAATGAACGATACGAACGGCAGATGCAGCTGAAAAGAACCACAGACGATTTTATGAAAGAAACCGAAGAACCGGAAAAGCCGGTTCAGCCTAAAAAAAGACCACCTGTCCGCTATGATGATATTATTATTTTCTCCATGCCGGATGAGAAACACAAATAACAAAAAAGCCGCTGCTGAAAAAGCGGCTTTTTTTTCGCGCATACTTGACGGATTCTGTAAATTATGATATACTTAGAATAACAAAATCAGAACGGAAAGCGAAGTGAAAGTTTTATGTTTGCAATTACCAACAGTGTCGGTATGTTCGGAATGAATGCCTTTCCGGTTACGGTAGAAGCGGAAGTATTCAAGGGGCATCCGCAGTTTGATTTGAGCGGTCTGCCGGATATCGGCATCAAGGAAAGCCGGGAACGGGTCAGAAGTGCGGCTTTTTCGGTAGGGATTCATTTTCCGAAAGGGAGAATTCTGATTAATCTGGCTCCGGCTGATGTGAAGAAATCCGGGTCGTCATTTGATTTGGCAATTTTTGTTTCTCTCATGCAGGCAATGGATATTCTGCCTTTGCGAATGCCGGAACGGGTATTTGTCGGAGAACTCGGTCTGCATGGTACTGTCAGAAGCGTGCGCGGCGTGATGACTATGACGATGCTCGCCCGGAAAAACGGGTTTCAGGAAATCTATGTTCCAAAGGAGAATGTCCGGGAAGCGGCTGTTATCGACGGAATCAAAGTTTACGGGATTTCCAGTGTGGAAGAATTAATGCTGCATCTGGTAGATGATAAGCCGCTGAAGCCGGAAGCGCATTATGAACCGGAAAGCCGTCAGCCGGATTCCGGACAGCTGGATTTTGCAGATGTGCGCGGTCAGGTCAAAGCACGGAGCGGTATGGAGCTTGCTGCTGCCGGAGGGCATAATATTCTGCTGATTGGCAGCCCCGGAAGCGGAAAAAGTATGCTTGCCAACCGTCTGCCCGGCATTCTGCCGAAAATGACAAAAGAAGAAATGCTGGAAACTTCCAATGTTTATTCAGTAGCAGGACTGCTTTCAACGGAAAAACCGCTGATGACAGAACGTCCGTTCCATTCGCCGCATCATACGATTTCATCGGCAGGACTTGCCGGCGGCGGAAGCATTCCCACTCCGGGAGAAATTTCACTGGCACACAACGGCGTACTGTTTCTGGATGAACTGGCAGAATTCCGCCGTTCTACACTGGAGATTCTGCGTCAGCCTCTGGAAGCCAGAAAAGTGACGATTTCGCGTGTTTCCGGAACGGCGGAATATCCTTGCAGCTTTATGCTTGTCGCGGCGATGAACCCGTGTCCGTGCGGCTATGCCGGTTCTGCACAGAAAAAATGTACCTGTACACAGAAGCAGATTCAGCAGTATATGTCCCGGGTTTCAGGACCTCTTCTGGACAGATTCGATTTGCATATTGATATTGACCCCGTCCCGTATGAGGAATTCTCCTCGAAGGAAAAGCCGGAAAGTTCTGCCGTCATCCGGAAGCGCGTGGAAGCCGCAAGACAGAGACAGGCGGAACGCTATGCCGGACTTGGTTTCTACAGCAATGCGACAATTCCGGATAATCTTCTGGAAAAATTCTGTCAGATGGAGCCGGATGCGGAGAAAACATTCGGCAGAATGTATGAACTTTATCACATGAGTGCGCGTACCGGAACAAGAGTCCGAAAAATGGCGCGTTCGGCGGCGGATTTGCACGGCAATCAGAAAATTCAGAAAGAAGATATTTACATGGCAGTACAGTTCCGGGGATTTGAAAGCAAATATCTGGGATAATGCCTTTCAGAAACAGAGAAAAGAGAGAACAAATTTCATGAAAAATTTTTTTAAGAAAATACAGGGGTATTTCAGAGCCTCGGATACGGGGCTGATTCTGGCATGTATCCTCTGTTCTGCTATCAGCTGTACGATGCTGTGGAGTATTGCAGGGAATGAACTAATAGACCGCTGTGATTTCGGTACATTTCGCACACAGATTATCGCGAGCAGTCTGGGACTGATGATGACAGTCATTCTCAGCGTGATAGACTATAATAAAATCATCCGGCTGTGGTGGCTTTACGCACCGGCGGCGATTGCGCTGGTGGGGCTGACGTTCACAAGTCTGGGCTACCGGCGAGCGGGCGCAGATGACCAGGCATGGATTGCCATCGGGAATTTTTATCTTCAGCCTTCGGAACTGCTGAAACTGGCATTTATTTTAACATTTTCAATGCATCTTGCCAAAGTAGAAGAAAATATGAACCAGATAGGCAATATGCTTTTGTTATGTCTTCATGCGGCAGTGCCGGTGCTTCTGGTGGCGAAACAGGGCGACTACGGAACGGCGATTGTCTTCGTGGTGATTTTCCTTGCGGAAATTCTGAGTGCGAAAATCGCAGTGAGATATATTCTGGCGGCGATTGTGATGATTCCGGTGGTATGTCTGGGGGCGTGGAACTTTCTGCTTTCGGATATGCACCGGAACAGAATTCTGGTGATTCTTCATCCCGGAACAGACCCCGAAAATCTGGAATATCAGCAGGATTTAGGCATTGCCGCGCTTGCGAACGGACGGATTTTCGGGACGGGTCTGCAAAGTGAAAACGGTTATGTGCGCGTTCCGGAAATGCACAATGACTTTATTTATTCCTATCTGGGTCAGGCATGGGGACTGGTCGGCTCGCTTCTGGTGCTGTTTCTGCTGACATATATTTGTCTGAAAGTGCTGACTGACAGTTTACATGCCAAGAATTATCAGGGAAAGTTTATCTGCATTGGTGCATTCGGAATGCTGTTTTCGCACTGTTTCTTGAATATCGGCATGGTGCTGAAAGTCATGCCGGTTATCGGCATTCCGCTGCCGTTCCTGAGCGCGGGCGGTACGGCAGTGGTATGTATGTATACAGCGGTCGGCATTGTCAACAGCACCAGATGCCACAACGTCCGGAAACACCGCATGTTCTACGAAGCCGAGCCGGAGCGTTAAGGGGGAATTTATGAAGAAAAGACATATTTCTGTGATTCTGATACTTCTGATATTGCTGATGATTGCGATTTTCTGCCTGTCAGCGCAGTCGGCGGATGAAAGTACAATCACTAGCGGAAGGTTCTGCCGTCTGGCGGCACGTCTGCTGTTCAGTAATTTTCATTCCATGGACAGCAGCACGCAGAAAATGATTATTTCAGGACTGACGCATATTGTCCGGAAAGCGGCGCATTTTACGGAATATACCGTGATGGGATTTCTCTGGTATCTGCTTCTGCGGAAGAAACGCCGGAACATTCTGCTTTCGATAGGTGCAACGGCATTTTATGCGGCAAGTGATGAACTGCATCAGAAATTTGTTGCCGGACGTTCCGGACAGATTTCGGATGTGCTTCTGGATACCTGCGGCGGCTGTTTTGGAGTTTTCATTGCGTTTGTCCTGCTGTGTGTTATCTGCTGCTGTACAGATGAAAAAATTATGAAATGTGGTGTCTGGAAAAAATGAAACGCTGGAGCAGACTTCAGAAAAGATTATATGAGATAACTGACCCGGCACTGGATTTTCAGATTCATCTGACAATGTACAGAATGCAGAGCCGGTACGGTTCTACAGATTTGCCGCGTTACTGGATAACACTCGGCAAAGAAATCATTTTTGATTATCCGTCCCGGTTTAGGAATACAGAGGGGCTTGTGCAGAATCTTTCCGGAAAAGAAGTTTATTATCCCTATGAAAACGATATTTCTGCCATTTCGGATTTGATAGAAGCTTATCTCAATACGGAAAAAGAAATGCTGTTTTCCAGACATTTTGAACAGGATTTCTGGGGACTGGCGAATATTCTGAAAGCCGCTGACAGACGTATCGGCAGGAGAAGACTGCTGCTTCTGAAACAAAAAACACATAATCAGGCGGCACAGAAAATCATCGCTTCCAGATTACAGTAAAAAATTCCGGCAGAGTGCGGAACTCTGCCGGATTTGTGTTTTTTCTTACTTGTTCCAGGCTTTGCGGAAGCTTTCCAGGAAACTCTTGAATGTGTCAATTTCGGTATTTTCTTTCTGATACAGGAATACCAGAGAACGCTTTTCATCAAAATTGGAAATATCCAGTTTCTGCACACGGTCTTCCATATCCTGCATACTGGTTTCATAAGCGAACTGCACGCCGATTCCGGCAGCCGTCAGTTCACGGAGAGAAACGGAAGTTCCGGCGGTCATGCTGTGCTGGAATTCGTCAGCAAGCAGTTTATGCTGTTCCAGCACTTCATCAAGAACAGCACGGTCAGCCGCGCCGTTTTCGCTCATCAGCAGACGTTCCGGCAGAAGCTGGGAAATGGCTTCCAGAGCCTTTTCATGATTCTTTGCCGCATAACAGGCAAAACCGACTTCGCCGACAGGTTCACTGGCAAACGGTACATCTTCATACATGCTGTCTGCAAGAATAAAATCAAGCTGTCCGTTTTCGAGCATGGCGATTAAGTCGTCTGTTTTCTTGACATACAGGCTGACTTCGGGAGCATTTTCCTGTTTCAGGATGCCGGCGAGAATTCTGGCAGCCGCAGCTTCGCCGAGTTCTTCCGGATAGCCGAAGCGGAGTACCTGACCGGCTTCACCCATTCTCTTCAAATCGGCGACGATTTTCGCGCTCATTTTTGTCATGGCTTCTGCCTGACGGCGCAGATATTCGCCTTCGGGGGTCAGGCGGAGCGTCTTGCCTTCATAGCTGAATAATTTGCACTGGTATCTTCTTTGCAGATACTTGATGTGCTGTGTAACAGAAGGCTGTGTAATATCCAGCAGTTTGGCGGTTTTGGTGTAGCTCTTGGTTTCACAGAGCTGTAAAAAAGTAGCAATTCTGAAGTCTAACATAGTTAATTTCTCCTTATATTATAATATTTGATTTATGTTTATATAATTATTTTACACAATTTTTTAAAACTTGTCAAGCATTTTCTTATATTATATATAAAAAGTTTAAATTTTGGACACATTTTGGAAATCAGTTTCATAAACTATAGTATTCGGTATTTCAGAAATGCGAAAGGATGCGATGATTTTATGTGCGGTATTGCAGGATTTATTGACTGGAATGAGGATATGCGTCATCAGTATGCCGCGGCGGAACTCATGCAGAAAGCTATCCGCCGGAGAGGTCCTGACCAGAAAGGCATCTATCTGACAGAACGGGCGGCACTGATACATACCCGGCTTGCCGTCATTGACCCCGAAAACGGCAGACAGCCGATGCAGTTCTCGGACGGTCAGGAAGTGTATACGATTGTCTATAACGGAGAACTTTATAATACACAGGAAATCCGGAAAGAACTGGAAGAAAAAGGCTGTGAGTTTGTCACCCATGCAGATACCGAAGTGCTTCTGAAAGCGTATATGATTTACGGCGCGGAATGTGTGAATCTGCTGAACGGGATTTTTGCATTCGCCGTCTGGGAGGAGAAGAAAGAACGGCTGTTTCTGGCACGGGACAGAATCGGCGTGAAACCGCTGTTCTATTATCAGACGGAAACGGGAATGCTGTTCGGCTCGGAACTGAAAGCGATTCTGGCACATCCGGCAGTGCCGCACGAAATCGACAGGGAGGGCATCAGTCAGATATTGCTGTTCGCACCCGGCAGAACTCCCGGCTGCGGCGTGTTCCGGAATATGAAAGAAATTCTTCCGGCGCACTGTGCGTATTATACGAAAGAAGACGGCTTGCAGATTTCCTGTTACTGGAAACTGGAAGCCCGTGAACATACCGAAAATTTCGTTCAGACTGCCGAACATGTCAGATTCCTGCTGACCGATGCCATCAAAAGACAGCTTGTCTCGGATGTGCCGCTCGGAACATTTCTGTCCGGCGGACTGGATTCCAGTCTGATTTCTTCCGTTGCCGCACGGGAATTCGCCAAAGACGGCAGAAAACTGCATACATTCTCCATTGATTACCGGGACAATGACAAGTATTTCCGGAAAAGTAAATTCCAGCCGAACAGCGACCCGGAATTTATCCGCCGGATGCAGAAATATCTGAAAGCAAAACACCACTGGACTGTCATTGATACCCCTCAGCTTGCCGGCGCATTATATGATGCTGTACAGGCGCGTGACCTGCCCGGTATGGTCGATGTCGATGCTTCTCTGTTATTGTTCTGCAAAGAGATTAAAGAACATGTAACAGTTGCCCTGTCCGGAGAATGTGCGGATGAATTATTCGGCGGCTATCCGTGGTACCGTGACCCGGAAATCCGTGCCGCTTACGGATTCCCGTGGGCGCAGAGTACTGCTTACAGGATGAATTTCGCCAAGCCGGAAATCCGGGAATTTCTCGAACAGCAGGACGATATCAGCAAGGAATATCAGGCTACACTTGACCGGACAGCTCTGCTCGAAGGCGAATCCGGTACAGAAAAGCGCATGAAAGAAATGATGCGCCTGAATCTTGACTGGTTTATGCAGACCCTTCTCGACCGGAAAGACCGCATGAGCATGTGGAATGCACTCGAAGTCCGTGTTCCGTTCTGTGATTACCGGATTGCACAGTATTTATATAATATTCCGTGGGAGTTCAAGGAATATCAGGGCTATGAAAAAGGTTTGCTCCGGGAAGCAATGAAAGACTACCTTCCGGAAGAAATTCTCTGGAGAAAGAAAAGTCCCTATCCGAAAACACACAATCCGAATTATCTTGCCGCAGTTACCAAGCTGCTGGAAGACCGGATTTCCAGTCCGGATGCGCCGATTCTGCAAATTGTCCGGAAAGAAGCTCTGGAACAGCTTATGTATGGGGAGGATAATGTACAGTTCTACGGTCAGCTGATGACAAAGCCCCAGACAATCGCGTATTATCTGCAATTGGATTACTGGCTGGAAACGTATCAGGTGAAAATCTGTTTATAAAAAATGCCCCTGAAAGAGAGTTTCTTTCAGGGGTGATTTGATTCGTTATAGAAAGTCAGCAAATCTTCGATACATGTCCGGAGCAGGTCGGTTTTTCCGGAGGTGAGCATGTCTTCAAAATAGTAAATCATATAAAACGGTGAATCTTTCCGGGTGGTATGAAACGGCAGAACGTCCCATAACTCGCCCAGACGGATGGCAAAAGTTTCAGTGTCCTGTTCCGGACGGAGCCGATTCAGAAACCGGATGAGAGCGCGGCTGAGTGTATCTTCATTCAGGGTCGAATAATCGAAATTTCTGGAAAGATAAATGACAGCATCCCGGAAACTCATGCATTCGAGTTCGAGTAAGTCTTTATTTTCGGGATTTTCCAGAAAGATACGGTTGAGATTTTCTTCAAACAGTTCTGCGGTATCAAATCCGGCGCGGTACAGCAGTATCAGTGACAGTAATTCTTCATTCATGGGGATAGAGCCTTTCCGGGGGGAGCAGGGGAGTAATATCTTCGCCTTTTTCTTTGCGGATTCTTAAATCCGTGACATAGTCCGTCATATCCTGAATGTTCACAATCCAGTCAGAAACGAATTTTTTCACAGATTCGCCACGGATGCCTATCTGAATGGAACGGTATTCCAGCGGATTGCCGTGAATATCGCGTTCCGGGTCGAACTGTACGCGGATATCAGAAGTCTGAATCTGCTGCTGCCATTCCGGATAAGAAATTCCCAGTGCTTCTGAATAGCTTGAAACAACGGCATTCTGAACCAGAAAATCAAAAGCTTCTCTTTTGATAGTAATCGCAAGAATTCGTTCCTGATTTTCCTTTGTCGCCCATCCGGAACGGTACATCATCCACAGAAAAGACGGCTTAATCCAGGTCATGCGCGTAAGTTTGAAACGGCTTCCGAACGTGCCGAGTTTTACGGCTTCTTCGGCAATTGCCGGGCAGTATGCCTGATATACCCGGACGGTATTATCATCATAAACGGCTCTGATGGCTTTATATTCCATGATTTTACACCACAGGGTCATCAATGACAATCCGGCTTTGCAGAATTGTCTTTTTCAGCAGAATCAAATCATAAATATTAACAATATTATCATAATTGATATCTGCATTTCTGAAAGCATTCGGACTGATTTTTTCTTTGCCGAGCAGATATTTCTGTAACAGAATAATATCCTGTAAATTTAAAGAATCATCTTCTGTGATATCACCAGGAATCACAGTATCTGTCACATCTGTTTCTGTTTCCGTGATTTCTTGTGTTTCCGTTTCGGATTCTGTTTCTGTAGGTGTTTCAGGCTTGCCGTCAATGAATTCTGTTAATTTGCCGTACCAGTAAGTTCCCATTTTTTCATAGCCCTCTGCACTGGGGTGAACGCCGTCGAGCAGGTCAGCTTTTGTCAGGACGGAATTGATATCCGCCTGAGCAATGGGCTTGCCTTCTGCCTGTTTCTGGGAGACAATTTCACGGATTTGCGTGTTATAGTCATCCACAGCCTTGTCCATTTCTTCGGCAGTGTAAGCGTTTGTATAGTTTGTGACATCAGCATCCATATAGGGAATTGTCGAAACATATAACAAGCCGTCTTCCGGAATATAAGTCAGAATGGTATCAATCAGCAGTTCCAGTCTTTCATCCATGCCGTCGAGCGCACTGGAAAGAATATCATTTGTGCCAATCTGGAGCATGACGACATCTGCGGGATATTCCTGCATGAGCCATTCGGAGAAATTATAGATTCCGCTGCGCTGGTTCGGGATATCGGCGATAGCGTAGCCGGAATATCCGGCATGGTTCATATCACTGCCGTTTTCGCTGTCCCAGACAGTGCTGTCCAGACCGTTAGGACCTACAAAATCGATACCGTCTGTATAGCCGTTTTCTTTGAGCAGGTTCCAGAGTGTGACACGATAGCCGTTGACGGGGTCTTGTGTAAATCCGTCTGTAATCGAATCGCCGAGCGGCATCACGCGGAGTTTCTGAACCTGTTCTTCTTCCGGGAATGCTGTCAGGGAAGAAATCATACATGCAGTAAGTGCGCCTGCGGTCAGTGCCGAGATTAATTTTCTTATTTTCATACATCAAAATCCTTTCTTCTTTAAATTTACTGAAAGATTATCAGAAATATCCGGAATTTCCGGCATTTCGTCTTTGGGCTTGACTGTAAAGTCCGGAGAAGCTTCTTCCGGCATGTCAAGCATTTTGGTTTCGTGAACGCTGTCAAGCGGATGGTCGGGCTGATATTCTTTTCCGAAATACCGCATCTGTTCGTCAAAGCGTTTGTTAAAATGCGGATAGCCTTCCTGTTTCCGAATCCAGAGAGCCTGCCGGCATTCCGGAATCTGTGAAAGACAGAGAATCAGCATAGGAATTCCCGCAATCAGATGAATAAATTCCAGAAGAACGCCTGAAATTATCAGTAATATGGCAAGCAGCAGAAGTTTCGGTTTTTCCGGAACAGCAAACAGCAGCAGGACTAACAGCCCGATACTGTAGATAAATGCAAATAATCCGAATGTGACCCCCTGTAAAAATTTCCCATAAATTAAAGAAAGATGATATTTTACAGGCAGTGCAATTGCAAGATAAAGGTTCAGCAGTGTCAGGACGGAAAAGCAAAACAATCTTTTCTGATGACGGGTTTTATGGACATTCATGAGTGTGCGGCATTTATCATAATGTGAAGTATCTTTACCGACTTCCATTGGCATGAAAATCACTCCTTTCCGGAATTCCGGGCGCGTCGGGCATTTCGACATGCTGTGCGGAATGGGGTCTGTATTCTTCCGGAGGTTCTTCAAAAGCGTCTTTCATTTCGGCATCGCGAAGATTGTCGAAAGTATGTGCAGACTGGTATTCTCTTCCGAACGTTTCCATCTGTTCGTCAAAGCGTTCGCTGAAATGCGGATAGCCGGGCTGTTCTTTCAGAAAGTTCAGCTTTTTGGAATCCTTATAGACCCACGCCAGAAGCGCAAGCAGAACAATACCGAATCCGAAAAATACACATCCGCTGACCGTTCCCAGAAGAATCAGGATTGCCGAAACAATACAGATTTTCGGTGTTTCCGGCACGGCGAATATGAAAGAAATCAGAATTCCGGCAAGGTACAGCAGGGCGACTATTGTAAATCCCAGACCATACCGGTTTGCCATCGGAATCAGAGCCGCCGGAACATCCAGAAACAGCAGAACTGCCGCGGCTTTCAGCCGGAAAGAATTATTTTTTTCGATTTTCCGCATCATGGTCTGATATTTCACATAGCGGGAAGAATCGGGTTCTGTCATAGAAAGCCCTCCTTTCTGATAGTTTCAGTATAGCATATTTCCGGAATTTTGTCCATAGTTTTTTCATTTTTTATTGACAGGGAATTTAAAATCTGCTATAATAAAAGCAAATCTACAGAAGGGGAGATTTTTGTATGAAAAAAATAATCAGTGTACTGCTGTTCTGTACTCTGCTGATGACAGCATGTGCCGGCACAGTGCCGGAATCTTCTCAGGAAGTGCCGGAAACGCAGGCTCAGACCGAAGCAGAAGTAGAAACAGAAACTGAAACCGTTCCGGTGGAAAAGGCGGCAAGTATTTTCGAAGGTCATATCTCGAATACGGTCATTTCGACAGGAAATAATTATATGATGGATGCCAAAGGCGGAAAGACATTTCAGATATATTTTCCGGTTGAAGAATCCGGCAAACTGGAATATCAGTTTTATTTCTCGAATACGGTGGATTCCACATGGGAGCGCGGCAGATATTCCTATGCAGGAAAATCCGGCGGAAGCTATCAGATTCTGAATGCGCGTATCTGGACGGCATCTTCTCCGGATACGGATGATAATTCAGAGCCTGTAGAAATTACCTTTGACGGCAGTCCGGAAAAAGCTGTTTCACCGGATGAAACATTCTGGAGCGATGCGGTCAGTATTGACGTTCCGGAAGGGAAGTATCTTGTCTGGGAATGGACGCTCGACGGGGAAGACATTCCCTGCAACAGAATGACGGAACTCGCGTATTCCTATATTATCGGCGCGGACGGCGCAGGAGAATATAATATGGATGTGCCGTGTCCGCAGCTTATCGGGACGAACCGGGAAGTTAAAAAGAAAATCGCCTGTTTCGGGGATTCCATCACACAGGGCGCACAGACAACGCCTTATGCACAGAATTTCTGGGTTTCCAAAGTTTCGGAAAGTTTAGGCAGTGACTATGCTGTCTGGAATATCGGGTGCGGCTATGCAAGGGCGAGTGATGCGGCATTATGCAGTAACTGGCTGGAACGAGCCAAGAGTGCCGATATCGTAACACTGGCATTCGGAACGAATGATTTAGCGGTCGGGCAGTACGGACAGAGAAGTTCCAGTTCCGCGGACGAAATTGAAGGCTGGCTCCGGACGCTGATTCAGGAACTGAAAAATGCCGGCTGTCAGGTGATATTGTTTAATCTGCCGCCGTTCGATTTTGATGAACAAACGGAAGCAGTCCGGGAGGAAGTCAATTCTCGGATTCCGGGAATCGCAGAGGAAACAGGCTGTGAATTTTTCGACTGGAATGCTCTGCTTGAAAATCCGGACGAGCCGGGAAAGACACTTTACGGAGGACATCCGGATGATGAGGGCTGTCAGATGATTGCAGATGCTTTTTTAAAGCAGTTTTCCGCTTTATTGGAATCATGAAAAAACACCGCTTGGAAAGTAGTTTCCAGGCGGTGAAAATTGTGGTATCATTAAAATGCAGACATAACCAGCCGCAAAAGGAAGATACTAATTTTGAAAAGCAGATATCTGAAGAGAATGATGTGAAAATCCTGAGAAGAAACTGATTTCAAAAATTTTTCCGTGCGTGATGGAAATAACAAAAGTCAAATCAGCAAGCGAGTGCTTTTCTGAAAAAACAATGTCATGATGAAACAGACTCTGCTCTTTACTGCTTGACATCCGCAAGTATGTCTCAAAGAGTTCCGGAAAACTTTCTGAAATTTCTCTTTTCCAGCTTAAATCTTCCGGGGCTTCAAAAATTGAATTCACTTCTGCTGCCATGTTCAGGCTGTTTTTCTTATTTTAATATATTTTTCATCAAAATTAACTGGAGCTGCTGCACTGCTACATGCAACAGCCCCTTTATAAATTTTTTACCCGATTTTAACTTTGTTCACTTTTGAATTTCATTTTCTGAATTTTCAGGGATTTTTGCATCAGATATTGCGTTTTCAGGCAGGTCTGCTGCTTTCTTTCTGTTTTCCACAATCAAGGCAAGAATAAAAGCAGCGACAAAATAAATCACAAACCAGAGTGCTTCTAAAATCAGAACCGGTTCCAATGCTGCTTTCAGAATGCTCTTTGTTGTCAGCAGTGCAGAAGAACTTGCCGGAATAAGAATACTATAAGAATTAGAAAGATAAACAGTTTCATAATACTCATTGGCGGTATCATTGACTTTTTTGAGTAAATCGTTTACTTTAACGCTTAAATCAGCCAGGTCTGCCTCTACTTTTTCCATTTTTTGTTTAGAAGCTGCACTTTTTCCGTTCAGGTCAGAAACTCTTTTCTGGAGTTCATCAATTTTCTGTGCATAGGTGGAAACGGATTTCTGTGCATTGATTTTTTTGGTAATGAGATTGTCATATGCCTGAGAAGCCTGTGTATACTGGGAAGTATCCTGATTTTCACCATAAATGATGATAGTATCTTTTTCATAGTTCTGGATAGCATCTGTCACGACTTTCAGCTCGTCTTCTGCGATTTTTTTGCTGCGGTTCAGATTTTCAATTCTGTAATTATAATAAGCAAGCAGTGTAGCCTTGTCTTTGGTAACAGTATTGACCGTGATATAGGAAGAAATTACATCGAGGTCAACATCACGGATAGTAGAGATGGATTCTGTAAGGTCAGAGAATGTATAGCCTGTTGCAGTAGAGCGGAACCGTGTGGTATCGCTGGAAGACAGATTATTGACATATTCCTGCAGTGTGGAAAGTGTAGCGTCAAATACATCAATTGCCTGAGAATAATCATAATCTGCATAATTCAGAGCAATCACCGCACTGCCGAGAGCCTGGTTAAAACCGTAAGTTTCAAAGAAGTATTCTGAATAACTTGTAAGAATTGTATTAAAAAGGTCTACAGCCTCTTTTCCCTGAAAGCCGGTTTTAGAATAATTGAATGTGATTGTAAACTGTGTCGGATAGACTTTGACTTCCAGCATTTTTTCACCGGCATTGAGATTGCCCTGTTCATAGATGCTTTTATACATTGTAATTTTATCCTGTGCATCAGCAGGGATAACACCTTCAATCGAAATCCCCTGCCGGATATTTTCAAGCTGTGTCAGGTCATATCCGAGAGAAGTCAGTGCTTTTTCAATCACAGCAGGATTTTTAATTGATTCAGAATAAAAAGTACTGCCGTCGGGAGCTTTGCCGTTTTCAATACCGTCATAGTTGAAACTGACCACTGCCGAGAGATTTTTGTGCTGGTCAGAAGCAAATACCGCATAGCCGGACGGAACAAGAACAGCAGTTACAATTGCAATACAAAGCCATATCAGAAAGAATCTTTTCAGCTGCCGGATAACACCGGAAAATGAAAGGATAATTTCTTCGCCAGTAGCTTTCTCATTTTCAAGCGTAACGTTCAGATAATGTTTCTGGTTTGTCTCATCATTCATCATGCATACACCCTTTTATTTTTATTTTTCAGAAAACAAAACAGGAGACTTCATCCTGTAGATGAAGTTCCTGAATGTAATGTTACGGTTCAACAGTTCTTGCACTTCAGGACATGTGTAGCCGTTTTCAATACAATTTTAACGTCTGTAAGAAAAGAACGTTCTTTTATGTATTTACGGTCAAGTGCAACCTGCTGAGCTAACGAAAGGTCATTTGTTCCGTCAATCTGCCAGTAACATGACAGCCCGGGCAGCACAGAAAGCCGGTCATCCGGCAGATTTGCCTGTTCGGACGGAATAAACGGTGCGGGACCAATCACGGACATGTCACCTTTGAGAATGTTCAGCAGCTGCGGCAGCTTGTCAACGGACGTTTTGCGGATAATGCTGCCGATTCTGGTAATTCCCGGGTCTTTTTTCATTTTGGCAGCATTAAGATATGTGGTGCGGAATTGATAAATCTGGAACGGTTTTCCGTCTTTGCCAATGCGCTCCTGTGTACAGAACGGCGTTCCGAAATCATCTGCCGCAATCAGGGCAGCTGTAAGCAGAAATACAGGAGACAGGACTGCCAGGGCAGATACCGCATAAATCACATCACTGATTCTTTTGATTTTCTCATAAACGGGTTTTTCTGACGGAAAAACCGGTGTTTCCAGAATCCTGCGTTCTCTGAGCAGCTGTTCATTCGTATACATTTCTATCACAGATGCGGATTGCTGAGACTGTTCCGGAAGCTGTTCCTGGTACGCCAGATTGACTGTCTTCATCAATTTAAACTCCCCCTTTAAAAAATACCGCTGCTTGCTGTGCAAAAACAGCAGTTCTGTAGAATTCTTTTTTGCAGTACAGGTACAGAATCATTCTGATTCTGTTTTTCCGGCAGAAACTTTCCCCTCAAAAAGTCCTGCACGGAAACTGTTATTATTATACACGATTCTCCTGTACTTGTCAATAGTCAACAAACAGAATCAAAATTTTTGTGGAAATCTTATAAAATGCAAAAGAAAAAGCAAATTTTTTCCGTAATATCATTCAGAAAATACAAATTGTATATCTGAAAAAGAAACTTTCTGTGTATTTTCCCTATGATACAAGAAACAGACTTCTCCAAAATTACATTCTGTAATGTTACATTTATCATAGCATAAAACAAAAAGCTTGTCAAGAAGATTTCGACATTCTCGGCAAGCTTTATTGTTATTTCTTATAATGTTAATTGTTTTTGTGCAAAATCACAATGTCAGCAGGAAGCGAATCCATGCGCCCTGTTCACAGGTGACCTGAATTTTGATTTTATGAATTTCCATAATGCTTTTGGCAATGGCAAGTCCCAGCCCGTAGCCGTTTTTGCCTTTATTATTTCTGGCTTTGTCGCCGCGGTAAAACCGCTGAAAGATTTTGTCTGTCTCTTCCTGAGAGATTTCACAGCCGGTATTGTAAAATTCCAGAATGCGGTTATCTCCCCGGCGCATCAGGGAAATTTTGATAGTGCCGTGTTCACTGGAATATTTCATCGCATTATCGATAAAAATTGCCGCAAGCTGACGGATATGCTGTTCACTTCCGGTATAGGTGACATCGGGCTGAATATCAATTTCCAGATTTTTCTGTTTTTCAAACGCCTGACTTTCAAACGGCAGAGCCGTGGCTTCAATCGCTGTGCTGAGATTGAATTCCTTAAAGACATATTCCTGATTGGCGTTGTCCATTCTGGCAAGGCGGAGCAGGTCACCGACAAGCTGGTTCATGCGTCCGGTCTGTTCCTGAATATAGCCGAGCCATTTATTTTCGCCGATTTCGTCCTGTAAAATATCGACATTGGCAGTGAGGACGGCAATCGGGGTTTTCAGTTCGTGACTGGCATCGGAAACAAACTGTTTCTGCCGTTCCATTGCGGTTCTGACAGGCTTGATAATCCAGCGCGAGAAGAATATCAGAAATACAAACAGTACCAGCAGAACGATAATTCCGGCGATAACAGTCGTCCGGAAGAGATTGTTCAGCAGTCCCTGGTCGGAAGATTTATCTGTGACAACAAGCAGTGTGCCGTATTCTTTTTCCGCTTTGTAATATTGCAGCCATCCGTACATGCCATGCTGTTTACCGGTGCTGAGAATCGCGGCGAGAATTTCTTCTGCCTGTTCTTCGGTATAGTTTTCCGTATTGCGGATGCCGAGAAAACTGCCGTCAGCATCTGCCATAAGCGCGAAATGGTTCAGAATGACTTTGACATCCCATTTATTGGGGCGCATTTCCATGCGGAATTCTCCGTTATTGCGCTGACCGCCTTCGGGGTTGTCGCCTTCGTCACCGTCCGGCTTTCTGGGACGGGATTCCTTGGTTTCCGATTCTGATGCAGAATCTGCCGTTTCGGAAGCCGTTTCTGTCTGCGTTTCAGAAGTCTGTGTTTCAGAAGCAATGAGTTCCGTTTCCGGAACAGAAGGTTCTTCCGGCTGAGGTTCTTCCGGCTGAGGTTCTTCCGGAGGTACATCAGGAGGAATCTCTTCCGGCGGCTGTTTCGGGGACTGTACTTCTTCGGGAATCTGAACGGGTTCAGGAGCAGGTGCTTGTGTTGTTTCGGGAACATACGGCGTTTCGGACGGCGTTTCCGGTTCGGGAGAAGGCTGTAAATATTCGCTTTCCCACTGCCAAGGCTCCTGCTGTTCCCATGGAGGAGGCATATCCGGATTCTGCGGGGGTCTGTCGTCGTCGTCATCGTCATCATCATCGTCGTCATCCGTTTCGGAGGGAAATTCCTCTCTGCGCCGTCTTTCGTCCCATCTTTCGCCCCATTGACCGCGGTCATCTTCCGGAATCCAGCCGAGCGGACGCATTACAGGCAATTCCGCCTGTACAATGGTTTCCGGTTCTGTCGGCGGCGGCATATCATCCGGCGGAAAATCTCCGTCCGGCGGCGGCATATCGTCCGGCGGTCTTTCCTCTGTCAGAGAATCATACCTGTCACTTTCCGCGATTTTCGCGAGCAGCTGCATAGACTGCGACTGGCTGACCGTCTTCATAATCATGTTGATTGCCGTCAGCATGACAATAAATACACCTATCAGAATTCCCATTGCCATGGCGACGAACTTAATCTGCATGATTTTCAGCACATCCGGACGGAGCAGACTTTGCAGCCAGTGCGGCATTTTTTCAACGGGAAATTTTTTCACGCCTTACTCGCCGCCTTCCAGAAAATAGCCGATGCCTCTGGCAGTCTTGATGGTAATATTCGACCCGATGACATGCAGTTTCTTTCTCAGGAAAGAAATATAGACTTCTACATTATTATATTCGACATCGCTTTCATAGCCCCAGATTTTTTCAATAAAGCGTTCTTTGGGAATCAGCTGTTTTGGATTTGCCATCAGCATTTCCATAATCTGATATTCTTTCAGGCTTAACTTGACGAACTGCCCTTCCCGGCTTAAACTGAATGTACTCTTGTTGAGTGCGACATCTCCGTAAGTAAATTCATCTGTAATGACTTCGCCTTTTCTTCTGGTGAGTGCGCGGACACGGGCAAGCAGTTCACCGCTGACGAACGGTTTTGTCAGGAAGTCATCCGCGCCGCTGTCCAGACCTGTAATTTTATCTTCAATATCAGACTTCGCTGTCAGGAGCAGGACAGGCGTGGAAATATGCTTTTTCCGGAGAATGCGCAGTACATCCAGACCGTTCATTTTCGGAAGCATGATATCCAGCAGAATGCAGTCATAAAGTCCGGTCATGGCATATTCCAGACCGTCTTCACCGTCGTAGACGGCATCTACAGAGTATTTGTTTCTTTTCAGGATTTCGCTGAGTGCTTCGGCGAGGGCTTCTTCGTCCTCGACAACTAAAATTTTCATGATATATCCCTCCCATTTTTTCAATTTCATATGATATAGTATACAAAAATTTTATTGAAATAAGCTTGAAAATTTTTCAGGTTTGTGCTATACTAATTATATTATACTATATTTTTCCAAAAATAGCAAGAATTTTTCTGAAAAAAACGGGCAGACTGTTTCTGAAATCAAATCTGATTCAGAAAAGGAGAGGTTCCCTTATGCAGGTAACACCGGAATTATATCAGGATATGCAGAAACAGGCAATGCCGCATTCCAACACGAAAGTCAATGTGCTGACTGCCTTTCTCACAGGCGGAAGTATCTGTGCTGTCGGACAGATATTATTCACAGCGTTTCAGAATCTGGGATTCAGTCAGGCACAGAGTATGGCATGGACTTCCATCACACTGGTATTTGTCAGCGCACTGCTGACCGGATTCGGCATCTATCAGAAACTCGCCAGACACGCCGGAGCAGGTACGCTCGTCCCGATCACAGGCTTTTCCAATGCGATTGCTTCTTCTGCCATAGAATCCAAAACAGAAGGCTTTGTTCTGGGAGTCGGCACGAAAATTTTCACGATTGCAGGTCCCGTGATTCTTTACGGCACAGCGGCTTCTGTGATTTACGGATTGATTTATTATCTGACAACGCTGTTTTGAAACAGAGCCGGTTTCCGGCTCGATACATCATATTATACACATCATAGAGGAGTGTTTTTACATGAAAAAATTATACGTTACCCGTCACGGGCTGACCGCGTTCAATGCCGAAGAGCGCGTCTGCGGTGCAACCGATATCCCCCTGACTGAAACCGGACTGCTCCAGGCACAGGAAATGGCGCGGCAAGCCGCCGCGTTCGGCGATATCGAAAGAATTATCGCTTCCCCCATGATTCGCGCACAGCAGACCGCTCAGGCTGTTGCAGATTCGCTCCGTCTGCCGATTGAAACAGATATCCGCCTTCGGGAATGGGATTACGGTACATTCGAGGGCAAAAGCCGCCTGACTTCCGGCTTTCAGGAAGCCAAAGCCGAATTCGGTGTGAAAATGCCCGGCGGTGAATCCGTCTTTCAGGTCGTTCACCGCGCTTACAGCCTGATTGAAGAACTGAAAAACACAGACAAAAATACTATTCTGGTATGCCACGGCGGTGTGGCGCGTGTCATTGACAGCTATTTCCATGATATGACTGTTGACAGATTCATGCATTTCTTTATGGGAAACTGCGAAATCAAAGTCTATACATTTGAATAACTTCTTCTGCCGTTCATGTTCTGCATGGGCGGTTTCCTTTCTGCCATACAGAATCAAATCTGCAACAAACAGAATCAAATCTGCAATTGCTTTTTGTCTGTAAATATGTTATGATATAAATAATGACATAGTTTGTTCATAATCAGAAAGATAACAAGGGGGAAATTTTCAACTATGCAGAAACCTGAAATTCTTAAAAAATGCCTGAGCTGGCTGACTGCTGCCGCTCTGAGCATGACTGCCATGTCCGGAATTATCGTGAACGTTCCGGAAACTGCGGCTTTCGCTGCCGAAACCGGCTCCCGCATCCGCGTGGATATCAACAAGAACGACGGCAGAAAAGCTTCTTATACCAAAACCGCCTATAACTGGATTGTTGACGGCACTTATACCTATACCGTCAACGGTATCACCTGCAAGCTTTCCAGCGGCGGAAGCGGCTCTGTCGATTTGGTCAACAACAAAATCTTACAGCTTCAGGATGTCGAGAAAACGCCGACTTTCACCATGGACGGCGCGAAAATCAAGGACGGTTCCGGCAATCCCAGTCTGAAACTTGAACTTTCCGGCTTATCGAACGGCACACACTCGATTCAGACCTTCCACGCCTGTGCCGACCGGAATGTCACAAACAGCTCCGTGACCGTCAAAATCAACGGCACAACTGTTGCAACAGGCGTGAAATGCCCGACCTCTCCGGCTGACAGCAACGATGCCGGAACAGCTTACGGAACATTTACAGGCACTTCCGCTACTGTCGAGATTATCGCCGAGGGCAACGGCTCTTTAAATACACCGTGGCTCAATGGCTTTGAAATCGATGGTGCAGACCCTGTGAATTCCATCAGCAGAATCTATCCTTCCGACCAGGAAAGACATATGATTCGCGAAAACGGTCTTTCGTGGACTGCCGGAAAGAATGCCGCAAGCCATAACGTTTATATCGGCACGGATTTCTCCGCTGTGCAGAAAGCAACTACCAGTTCTCCGGAATTCAGGGGCAATGTGACGGCTTCTAAATTCGCTCTGGATGATTCTTATTCTTCTGTTCCGGTGTATTACTGGAGAGTGGACGAAGTCAATAAAGACGGCAGTATCACGCCCGGTGCGGTTTACAGTTTTGAAATTGCAAGACTTGCCTTCCCGACCGCCGAAGGCTACGGACGCTACGCAAGAGGCGGCAGAGGCGGCTATGTTTATCATGTTACCAATCTGAACGATTCCGGTGAAGGTTCGCTCCGCTACGGTGTGGAAAATCTTACAGGTGCGCGAACTATCGTATTCGATGTCGGCGGCATTATCGCGCTGAAATCCAAAATGACTCTTCCCGAAGAGGGTGGTGATGTCTATATCGCTGGGCAGACCGCGCCCGGTGATGGTATTACCATTACACAGTGGGGCTTCGGTATGATTGGCTGTAATGATGTTATCATCCGCGATATTCATGTCCGCCCCGGTGACAGAAATCTGACTGGTGTCAATGAAGTTTCCGACGGTATGGGCATGTCAAGCTCCAATCACTGCATCATCGACCATTGCTCGATTTCGTGGGCTACCGATGAAGGCTTCTCTTCCAGAAGTGCCGCAAATATCACCTTCCAGTGGAATCTGATTGCAGAATCCCTTAACAACTCAATTCACTACAATGCCTACGACAGAACCCAGACCGAATGCCATGCATTTGCCGGCTCTATCAGCGGTTATACAGGCTCATTCCATCATAACTTACTGGTGAACAATACCGGACGTAACTGGTCTATGGCTGGCGGTATGGAACAGGACGGCGTGACCTACGGCGGTCAGCTTGATATCTCCAATAACGTCGTCTATAACTGGCGTGACCGTACTACTGACGGCGGCGTTCATCGGCTGAATTTCGTCAATAACTACTATAAAGCCGGTGCGGTTTCCAATACCAGTCTGCATGTTGTCTCTATCGACGGCAATGAACTCGGTACCAGCGATATGCAGAAAATGTATGTTGCCGGAAACGTCATGACCGATTCCAAAGGCGGCTATATCCTCAAATCCACTGATGACGCATGGGCTGCCGGAAAAGCAAAATCCGGTCAGAAGAATGCTTCCGACAGTGACGTGAGAAGCAATTCTTCCTTCTTCCCGAATTATATCAATCTGCAATCCGCAGAAGAAGCTTATCAATCCGTTATCAGTACCACCTCCGGCGCAGGTGCGAACGCGCAGGGATATGACTATCTTGATTCTCGTTATCTGAAAGAAGTCTCTTCCGGTACTTATACCTATACCGGCTCGAAAGACGGTCTGAAAGGCATTATCGACAGTCAGAACGATGTCGGCGGCTATCCGACAAGTTCCAACTTCAAGGGCGGCACTGCCAAGACCGATACCGACCGCGACGGTATGCCTGACGAATGGGAAACCCTTCACGGTCTGAACCCGAATGACGCTTCTGACGGTGCAATCGTCAGTCTGTCTGCGGATGATTATACCAATCTCGAATTATATCTTAACGAACTCGCCGGAGATGATGTCGCATTCAACGGCAATGTCAAGACAATCGACGCTTTCTCCAGAATCGAAGCCGAAGACTTCGACGCACAGGAAGGCATCAAAACACAGGAATGCGCCGATACTGACGGCGGTGAACAGGTTGCCTATGTCGAAAACGGCGATTATATCATGTTCAAGAACGTTGACTTTGCAGACGGCGCAAGAAGCTTTACAGCCCGTCTTGCCGGAAACGCTTCTGCTGTTGAAGTGTATCTCGATAACATGAACGGCTCTCCCGTCGGAACGCTGAACTATACCGGCGCAGGCAACTGGACTGACTGGTCAGATGCTTCCTGCAATATCAAAACAACAACCGGAAAACATAACGTCTATGTCAGATTCACAGGCGGCGAAGGCTATCTCATCAACCTGAACTGGCTGACTTTCGGCAAAGATTCTCTCCCGGTCAGCGGAACGTATTTCAGCAATCTGACCGTTCAGGATACGGAAAATTCCGAAGACTGGACGTTTGCAGAAAATCTGGCTGTCGGCTCGAAAGTATTCGGTGACAGGGACGTGACCTTCACAGAAGTACCGGAAAGTCTGCTCGGTGCAGAACAGATTCTCACCGCGTGTGATTCCAAGAACTATCTGACCGGAACTGCCGGAACATTCGGGGCTTCCGAAGATATTACGGTTTCCGTGGCTGTGGATTCCCGTGTGGAAAATACACCGGAATTCCTCAAAGACTGGACAAAGACCGAACTTACTGCAAAGTCTTCCAATGATGTGACATTCGTCATTTATCAGAAGAATTTCACCAAGGGCGATACTGTCACGCTCGGCGCGAACGGTCAGGCTTCCTACTGTGTGAATTATGCGGTCTTCCTCACCGAACAGAAAGCCGCTGAACCCGTTACCGAAACGGAAACCGAAACTGAACCTGTTACCGAAACAGAACCCGTTTCCGAGACAGAAACCACTCCCGAAACAGAAACTTCTGTCTCAGCCATTACTTACGGCGATGCAGACTGTTCCGGAAAAGTAGATATTCTGGATGTCATTACCATCAACAAGGCAATTCTCGGCAAAGAAAAACTATCTGATGACGGCTTGAAGAATGCCGATGTCAACCAGAACGGAAAGCCGGATTCGTCCGATTCTCTCAGCGTGATGAAGCTGATTGTCGGGCTTCTGACAGCAGAGGACTTTCCGCTTTAAGCAAGCAGGTACCATTCCCCATATCATAGCAAGGCGCATTCCGGAAACGGGGTGCGTCTTGTTTCGTGGCGCAGGAAGCGTTTTAAGGGGCGTGTCTGGATGGGGGTGTAATTTTGAGTGTGAGGGCTGTGCGTGCGTGTACGGGGCTGTGGCGGCTCGTATGAGGGCATAAGAACATTTGTTCTGATTTTCATGATACAGAGAGCGGTTGCCGGCGGATGAGAGCATGTGCAAACACAATGAACAGCTGAAAACCTGAAAACCTGAAAACCAGTCTATATTATATATATAATAATGTATATTATTATTTTAGCTTTTTAGCTTTTCAGCTTTTCTGCTTTTCCATGTGTTTGCACACCCTATTATATATATAATATAAAGCACTTCTCACTGTTTACTGTTCACTGTTTGCTGTTAGGTGTTCAACATCTCAAGAGTAAGAGGGCAAGGCGCACACAGCACCCTGCCCTCTGCAAAGATGGATTGTTGATAACATTATTCGCTTGTGCCGTCGTTTGTTTCAATCCACGCTGGTATTATGCATCCCCCAGCGACTGCATAGCGGCTCTCGCATATTTCAGCGGTCGCTCATGCATTCTGTCAATCATTAATAACACAATATTACTCGCTTGTGCCGTCAAACGTGTAGACAAACTTCACACTGCCGTCCATGCCGTCCGCAATGCCGGAATAGCTCCGGTAATCCTTCGACGCTTCACTTACGGCTTTCAGACGCTCCGTGAAATCATGCACCTGATTGTTGTACAGGTCAGTTATCTTGTCGATTCCCTCTGTCTTGAACTTGTGCATACCGTCATCCAGTTCCCCTGCACCGTCTTTCAACTGCTTTACACCGTCCACAAGTGCCTGACCGCCGTCTGCAAGCTGCTTTACACCGTCTGCCAGTGCCGTTCCGCCGTCTGCCAGTGCCTTCGCACCGTCTGCAACCTGTACCGTTGCACCGTAAAGCGTATCTGCACCCGATGCCAGTTCCTTTCCGCCGCCGGAAAGCTGACCCAGTCCGCTGTCAAGACTGCCTGCACCTTCGGAAAGCTTTAAAATTCCGTCATACAGTGCGCCGCTTCCCGTGACAAGCTGATTCATGCCGTCTGTCAGACTTGCCGAACCCGTCCTTAACTGTCCCAGACCGTCATGCAGTGCCGAATTGCCGCCGGAAAGCTGTAAAATACCATCATACAGAGCCGAACCGCCGTCACACAGCTGACCCATGCCGGATGCCAGTACCCCTGCACCGTCATTAAGCTGAATCAATCCGCCGTTCAAAGCGGTACTGCCGTCGGAAAGCTGAACCAGTCCGTCATACAGTGCGCCGCTTCCGGTTTCCAGCTGTGCCATGCCGTCCGTCAGGCTTGCCGAACCGGTTTCCAGCTGAATCAGTCCGCCGTTCAGAGCCGTATTCCCTTCGGAAAGCTGTGAAATGCCTGCATAAAGCGTCACACTGCCGTCAGAAAGTGCGGTCATGCCTTCGGTCAGCGTGACAGAACCGGTTTTCAGTTCGTTCAGACCGGAATCCAGTGCCGAGGCACCGCCGGATAATTTCGCGATACCCTCGGAGAGAGAATCCAGACCGCCGATTAACTCACTGCTTCCGGAAGTCAGGGCAGAAACGCCGTCATTCAGTGCCGATGCACCGGAAGAAACGCTCTCCGCACCTTCTGCCAGAGACTGGGAAGAATGATATAATTGTTCTGTTCCGGAAGTCAGAGCCTTGCCGCCTTCGTCTGCCTTTGCCAGACCTTCTTTCAGGGAAGAAGCCCCGGTCTGTACCTGTTCCAGACCGCCGGAGAGACTTTCCAGACCGGTATTCAGAGATTCCGCACCGGACTGTAATGCTGTCACGCCGTCCTTGAGTGCGCCGCCCTCTTTCATGGAAGCAGAAACCTGTTTCTGTCCTGCAATGGTCTGTTTCAGCGTCTCGACTGCCGTCGCGAGTTCTTTGGACGGTGCAGCAGTATAAGCCGCCTGCAATGCGGCAAGCACCTGTTCATTCGCGGCGATTGTCGTATCAAGAGAAGTACTTGCAGAATCCAGACCGGAAGAAACATCCTCCAGACCGCCGGAAATGGCAGCAGAACCTTCGTTCAGTGCATCCGCGCCGGTTTTGGCGGAATCAATCCCTTCGCCGAGTGCATCTGCACCGGATTTTGCCGCACTGATACCTGCGGAAAGAGTGCCTGTCGAATTGTAAATCTGTTCCGCACCGGAACTTAATGCTTCCGCGCCCTTGGCGAGTTCGGAAGAACCGGATTTGAGTTTTTCGCTTCCGGCAGTCAGCGCGTCCGTTCCTTCTGTGAGACTGGCTGCACCGCTGCTCAGAGCGGTCATGCCATCGGTCACTTGTGTGAAGCCTTCTGTCAGAGCCTTTGAGCCGTCAGCTGCTTTTTCGATACCATCGGAGAGTGCATCCGCACCGGATTTTGCAGAACTGATGCCGTCTTTCAGGGATTCCGCACCGGGAAGCACCTGACCGAACCCGGCAGTTAATTTATCAGAGCCGTCCTTGACCTGTGTGATACCGCCGGAAAGCGTATCTGCACCGGATTTCGCGGAGCTGATGCCGTCTTTCAGGGATTCCGCACCGGGAAGCACCTGACCGAACCCGGCAGTTAATTTATCAGAGCCGTCTTTGACCTGAGCGATACCGTCAATCAGAGGAGCAGCACCGTCTTTGGCAGAGGTCAGACCGTCTTTAAGAGATTCTGCACCGGAAGTCACCTGTGTGAAGCCGTCTGTCAGTGCATCAGAACCGTCAGCTGCCTGAGCGATACCGTCAGCAAGCTGCTTTGCGCCGTCTCCGGCAGAACCGATACCGTCTTTCAGTGTCTTTGTGCCGGAAGTCACCTGACCGAAACCATCTTTCAGGGCGGCAGAACCGGATTTTGCACTTGCCAGACCGTCAGCGAGCGTGTTCGCACCATCGGAGAGCGACTTTGCACCATCGGAAAGCTGAGAAGAACCGTCACTTAACTGATTTGCACCGTCTTTCAGTGCATCTGCACCGTCAAGAAGCTTATCGATTCCGTCAGTCAAATCGCCGGAACCGTCAGACAGTGTCTTGATACCGTCATATAATTTTGTAGTACCGTCACACAAATCATTTGCGGCTTTGTTCAGGTCGTCGATTTTGTCTTTGATTTCATCCAGAGAATCTGCGCTGTCCAAATCCAGTTCACTGAATATCTGATTCGATACCACTGTGACAGATTCTTCCATAGAGAAGTTATTGACATCCGCTTCGACAGTGAAGCTTTCCGGAATGTCGATATCGATATCTTCCATTTCATCCGTACCAAGACTTTCGGAAAGTCCGGGGAAAGCCATGCCGACGATAATCAATTTTTCACCGTCAGAGATGACCTTGCCGTTAGTGACTTCCACGTTCTGGAAGATATCATTATTCAGGACAGCAGTGCTTGCCGCCATAAACGGCACATACATAGTAACATTCTTATCATTGACTTTCTTTGTAAGTTTCTGATTGTTGACATACTGCCATTCAATCACCAGATGACCGCTCTTTCCCTTGATATCATCCGGGCTGTGATAAGCAACGCCGTCGAGCGTGTAAGTCATGGTGACTGTCACAGGCAGTTCATCAGCACAGTGTCCCTTATAGTAAATATCATTTCCGCCGGCTGCCCATGCGCTTCCGGAATAGGTTTCATCACCCTTGACATTCGTAATATCAGACAGATTCGAGAAGTCAGCCAGTTCATCGAGCGCACCCGGATTTTTCAGCCAGTCACTGACGATAATATCACGGATTCCGGAATTGTTATTGCATAATACATAAACGGTTTCATCTTTAAAAGCATCACCGTCAGCGGCAACTCTTGCGGCAGAAGCCGTATCCTGAATAGCGGTTTCTGTCTCAACGGCAGATGTATTAATCACTGCTGTGTTTTTCTTCTGGTTATAAGCATAGAATCCTGTAGCACCTGCGGAAACTGCAACCGCGAGAATGCAGGAAACAACTTTCTGATATGTTTTCATGATAATACGCTCCTTTCGTGAGACGAGAATGTGGAATTATTTTTTTCATTTTCGGGAGTGAATCCCGCGCTGGTTTTGCAGATTAACTTATCCAGCAGCATGAACAGTGACGGCAGAACTGTCAGAACGACTACCATCGAGATTAAAGCCCCTCTGGACAACAATGTACACAGTGCTGAAATCATGCCGATTTCTGATACAAATGATACACCGATTGTCGCTGCGAAAAATCCCATTGCCGATACCATAACGGATTTGATGGAAGTCCGGAGCGCAATGCTGACCGCTTCGGTTTTACTCTTTCCGGAATGGCGTTCTGTGCGGTATCTGGTTGTCATCAGAATTGCATAATCGACAGTCGCGCCGAGCTGAATCGTTCCGATAACGACGGACGCTACAAACGGAAGCGAATCGCCCAGATAATATGCCATGCCAAGATTAATCATAATCGCCAGTTCGATAACGGCTACCAGAATCACAGGCAGTGTCACGGAACGGAAGGTTAACGCGATAATCACAAAGATAACTGCAATCGAAAGCACACTGACTGTTGTAAAGTCATGATTGGTGATTTCAATCAGGTCTTTTGTTGCCGGAGCTTCACCGATTAACATGCTGGTCTTATCGTATTTCTGCGCAATCGCGCTGAGTTTTTCGACCTGCTTGTTGACTTCGTCCGAAGCGACTTTGTATTCTGAGCCTATCATCATCAGCTGCCAGTCACCGCTGACAAGCTTTTCTTTGGCACTTTCCGGAATGACTTCGTCGGGGATTGCCGTGCCGACTATCGAATTAAGTCCGAGTGTGAATTCCACGCCGTCGACTTCTTTCATTTCGTTCAGCATCTTATTGACGGTCTTCGCATCCAGAGAAGAACTTGCAAGCAGCATATGTGTACTGTTCATGTTGTAATCTTCGGAAAGCTTTGCATTCGCAGTCATACTCTGGAGATATGCCGGCATTGTGCTGTCGAGGTTATAGTAAACATCATAATTTTTGTAGCCGAACACCGCCGGGAACAGAATCATCATACCAAGCGTCAGGAACAGCGCAAAATGCTTGATGATGAATCCGGAAGTTTTATTGAAATCCGGAATGAAATCTTTATGAGAAGTTTTCTCAATCGCCTTATCGAAAATCAGAATCATGGAAGGGAGCACGGTAACACAGGAGATAACCCCGAAAACAACGCCTTTCGCCATGACAATGCCCATATCCAGACCGATTTTGAAACTCATGAAACACATCGCCAGGAATCCGGCAACCGTTGTGAACGAACTGCTGACAACCGAACCGACCGTTAAAGAAATCGCATGCGCCATAGCTTCGTTTTTATCCGGATAGGTGTTCTGCTGTTCCTTGTAGCTGTGCCACAGGAAAATGGAATAGTCCATTGTCACGCCTAACTGCAATACCAGAGCCAGTGCCTGTGTCATGAACGAAATTTCTCCGAAGAAGAAGTTTGTTCCCAGATTCCATACAATCGCCAAGCCGATACCCAGCATGAAGAACAGCGGAATCAGGAAAGTATCCATCGTCAGTGCCAGTACGATACATGTCAGGATTACTGCGACAACGGCATACATGATAGTTTCACTTTCGGAAAGATGTTTCATATCCGTAGTGACTGCCGACATACCGCTGATAAAGCACTGTTCCGAGGTGATTTCCCTCATCTTATCCACGGCGGCGAGTGTGCCGTCTGCGGAAGTGGTATCATCAAAGAACACTATCATCAGTGTAGAATCGCCGGAATTGAAGAAATCATAATACTTTTCCGGAAGAATCTCTTTCGGAACGGAGATATCTGCAAGAGAATCATACCACAGCACCTGTGCGACATGGTCGACATTCTCTATTTTCTCCTTCACTTTTTCGACATCCTTATCCGGCATCCCCTCGACAATCACGAAAGAGAAGCCGCCTTTGCCGAATTCGTCTTTCAGGATATCCTGACCAATCATAGTTTCGATATCTTCCGGCAGATAAGAGAGCAAATCATAATTCACTCTCGTATTCAGATAGCCGACTGCACACGGAATCATCAGCAGTACACTGATAATCAGAATCAGCACTTTATGTTTGACAACCTGCTGTCCGAGTTTTAACATACAGCATCCATCCTTTCTGTAGTATATTTTAGTTACTGAATCTATTATATTCCAAAAATGACCGTTAGTCAATAGTTTTTTGATAAAAATCTGACCATCGGTCATTATTTCGTATACCTGCACAAATTCTCACAGACGAATTTATGACTTTTGGTCATTTTTCATTCTTGACAAGTATTCATTTCTGCTGTATAATAAGATTAGAATCAAGACATTTTTGTGGAAATTTACCAAATACAGGAAGGCGGTTTCAGATTATGGGCAAACTGGAAGCAAACAAACAACTCAAAGAAAATTCTCTCCTCAATACTGCCTTTGAATTCTTTACGACAAAGGGCTTCTCGAAAACTTCTATTTCTGATATTGTCTGTCAGGCAGGCGTGGCAAAGGGTACGTTTTATTTATATTTTAAAGACAAGTATGATATTCGCAACAGACTCATCTGCCATAAGTCCGGTCAGCTGTTCCGGACGGCGGTGCAGGAACTCCGGAAAGAAGAAACTCTGCCGGAATTTTCATTTGAAGACAAGATTATCTATATTATTGATAATATCATCAATCAGCTGAATGAAAATCAGGCTCTGCTGACATTTATCTCCAAAAATCTGAGCTGGGGTGTGTTCAAAACCGCTCTGACAACACCCATCACCAACAGCGACCTGAACTTTTCAGACATCTATCATCAGATGCTCGAAGATGCGCCATATCATTTCAGTGAACCGGAAATTATGCTGTTCCTGATTGTCGAACTGGTTTCCGGAGCGTGTTATTCAGCAATTCTGTATCAGGAGCCGTGCAGTTTGGAACAGCTGAAACCGAATCTTTACAGTTCTATCCGCATG
Organism: Ruminococcus sp. UBA4321; assembly: GCA_002393815.1. Taxonomy (GTDB): domain Bacteria; phylum Bacillota; class Clostridia; order Oscillospirales; family Ruminococcaceae; genus UBA3855. The sequence goes on from DGUB01000021.1 coordinate 34,285, forward strand.
ATAATCCAGTCGCACAGAGCTGGCATGAAACTATAATTGCCGAAAACAGAAAATCCGGTATTCTCCTGATACAGGAAAAGACCGGATACTTCTTTTTTTATTATCTGTCCTGTTCAATATTCCGGAAAAACTCGGAATATTCCGGCATCACACCGCAGTCGAGAACAATCAGGTTCTGCTTTGCACGGGTCATTGCCGTATAGATACGCTTTTCGCTGAAGATTCTCTGAATATCTTCAGGAGCTGTCACATCAGAATCCAGCAGCAGAAACAGCGTATAAATTTCCCATCCCTTGAAAGATTCAATCGTACTGATTTTAATGCAGCCGGGATTCATGCGGAACGCCTGTTTTCTGGCTGTGCGTATTTCTTTCAGCCGGTTCCTGAACTTCACACTGTTTTCAATTTCCCGGTACTGCTGAACAGAAAACGACTGCTCCTCCGGATAGGTTTCTCTTGCCAGAGCCTCACGCAGAGCGTAATAATCCTCATCAAGCTCAGAAGTCGTCTGCACCCTCATTCCATGACTGGTGAACAGTGCATCCAGTTTCCGGATAAGACTGTGTTCTGAAACGAGAATGGCAATATCATTGGGAGAAATCCGGTGTTCTCTGGAAAACTCCCGCTGTATCCGGAAAACATCTTCAAAATTTCTGATTCTATAGTATTGATACCGGGATTCCATATCATCAAAACTGAGCTGTGCGCATGTAATTTCAGAATCATCTTCTTCCCTGCTGAAAAATGTATTGGCAAACGAATTGACAATTCCGGTAATTCTTGGGGACATGCGGTGACTTTCTGTCAGATAACTCCATCTGCCGGGAATATTGACTTTCGGCTTATGGAAATTTTCCTTATCTTCCGGAGCTGTTTCTTCGTCACTTTTTATTTTTTCGTAAATATCCTGCTTGGCATCCGCAAAAATCATATATTCTCCGATTTCCGGTTTCAGAAATACAGATTTGAGCATGACAAACCATGATTTTTCAAAGTCCTGCCCCTCATCAATCAGGACTGTGCGGTACTTCGGAAACATGTTCTGGTTCCTGTTCAGAGTATCGGCGGCATAGGCTGTCCAGTTTTCCACATTATTCCGCGCCTCGTTCTGCGAGATGCTTGTCAGTGCTGAACTGAGCAGACCATGAAAATGCACAATCTGGAAGTTTTCTTTTCTTGCACTTCCCATATCGCGTGTCAGCTGGGCGATTTTATCTGCAATATAATTTTTCATTGTGATATTGAATGTGACAATCAGCACCGGTTCTCCGGTACGCTGAAATGCATTGACCGCCTTTTTAGCGAGAATGAGTGTTTTACCGGAGCCTGCAACACCGATGACTTTCTGCTGTCTGCCGTCCGCACTTTCTGCCAATTTTTTCTGCCGGGCATCCAGTTCCGGCAGCAAAGACTGTTCTCTCAGTTCCAGAGACGGACTCAGCAGATATCTCATTTCTTCATAGATTTCATCTGTAAACGCTTCTCTTTTCCAGCTATAGGTGAGGTCATTCCGGATTCGGTCAATCAGATTGTTATATCTGGGTCTCAGCAGTGCGTTCAGATTCGGCCACACAGATGTGCCGTTTACGCGCCCTTTATCGTCAGGGTTGAACAACCTGCGGATTTCTCCTGTATTTCTTTCATTATGGAAATAAACGCCGGTAGAAATCAGAATATCCAGACCGAATTCCCTGCCTCTGGAACCGCATTTTTTTCCAAGAAGTTCGTTAATTTTCATAGATGTACAGAGTGTTATCAGTTCTTTTTTATAAGAGCGCACCTGCTGGAACGGATTTCTGACGGTATATCTTCTGTCATTTCTCACATGCAGATTATTCTCTTCATCCATCTCATATGCACTGAGCTGCCAGTCCTTCACTTCGATGATAAACACACCTCCATGTCTCTTCAGGATGACAATATCCGGACGGCAGAGATTCAGGAACGGTTCGTAATAAATCTCATATTCATCATTCAGTTCATCATCCAGATATTCCAGCAGCGCACGTTCGCCGGGTTCGGGCTGTTTTCTCGGATTATTCAAAATATCTGCTAAAGGCAACGGGAATCTTGCCATTTTCTCTCTTCCTTTCTGATTCGTAAAATTTTATTTTTGCAGGCGAATACAGGGATATTCCCCGATATGATTCTGAATGACCTTTCTGGTCAGATTATACCAGCTTTCACACTCATCAAGAATCAGGGCATCCGCTGTAGCAACAGGACTTTGCTGTTTCAGCAGATAATCCACGGCATTTTCAATCAGAATTTCTGTTTCAAACGGTGCGGATTCTGCAAGTTCTGCAATTCTGGCTTTCAGTCTGCCGGAATTGGAAACGGGCGCATCCAGATAAAAAACAGCTTTCTGAATTTTCAGCCATGTCAGCGTTTCGGCAGCCGCCCGGACGGCCGTATCTGTTTTATCGACAAGGCGGTAAGTACCGCGCAGACCTGCCAAATCCCGGATAGTACCGTCCATGCATTCAAACAGCATGGAATCCGAGAAGGCAACCTCCAGTGTAATGATAGTATTAAACCCGTCAATATACAGCGTTTTTCCTGCTAAATCGGCATCAGACAGCTCTTTCTGTTTCCGGAGCCGAATTTTTTCTTCTGCGGAAGCCGTTCTTGCCAGTGCCATTCTCTGCCGTTCAGACAGCAGATAATGATTGCCGATAAATGTTGTCACCGACTTCACCGGATAACCGCGGTTCAGCAGAAAACAGACTTCTTCCGAAGCTTTTCTTAATTTTTCCAGATTTTCGGGATTGAAATCCCGTTCGTCCGTCGGCACGAAACCGCGCCTGACTTCTTTACTCATAAAAAATTCTCCTTCTGTATTTTATCCAGTACGGCGGTACAGCCGTCATAAATATCCTGATAAGCTTTTTCAAAATCTCCGGTATACCAAGGGTCGGCGACATCTCCTGAAATACCGGCATATTCCAGAAGCTTATAAATTTTCTGTTCCGGGTCGTCCGGAAAAATCCGGCAGATGAAAAACAGATTGGAATCATCCATCAGCAGGAACAAATCATACTTGTCATAATCCGATTTTTTCAGCTGAACAGCATATTTTCCCTCACAGGAAATACCGTGCCGGGCGAGTTCCTTCCGTGCCGGCGGATAGACCGGATTTCCGATTTCTTCCGTACTGACGGCACTGGAAGCAATCTGAATTTTATGTTCCAGTCCGCGCTCCCGGACGAGTTTTTTCATGACAAATTCCGCCATCGGCGAACGGCAGATATTGCCGTGACATACAAACATGATATGCAAGATTATCTCTCCTCTACCAGATAGGCGAACACAACACACCGGATGCCGTCATTCGCACCGGAATTACAGGTCTGCAAAGTGATGAACTTATTATGATTTACTCTCGGCAGATGACGGGTATCGCCATAAAATACCGTTGCAGTATTGATGATACTGTTGACAAAATTCCTGTAGTCTGTACGGTTCATTTCGATAAAATTCCAGTACTCAAATTTTGCACCGGCTTCCCCGTAAAGCACATTGCAGGAAAATACCCTGTATAAATACCTGTGCTGAAGCGTTGCCACTTCAATATATTTATGAGCATTTCCCCAGCTTGACGACTTGTAATTCTTCAGCGCACTGAACATAGAACCGTTTGCCATGTTATGCCCGTAAACCAGTGTATTGTCCGAAGTCTCCAGTCTGCACCGCCAGTCCGCAAAAATCGCGCCTGCGTGGCTGGATGCGCCGTTCCATGTATGGCTCACATAATAATTATTATCCTCATTCTGCATAATTGGATAATTAATCGCCGTACCGGAAACCTTTACCCATCCGACAACATCATGATTGGAATTATAATAAGAAGCAACATTATTCATATCCAGTGACATATAATACGGATCTTCCGGAACGGGTTCGGGTTCTTCTTCTGTGACTTCTTCCGTGGGCGGCTCTGTGGGCGGTTCGGTAGGCTGCACATATTCCGAACGGGTCAGAACAGGCGCACTCATCTCTGCGGAAGCGGTCACGGCTTTTTCCGGAAATGTAAAACTCCATGAAAGATACAGCATTCCGAAACACAGCACCGCACCTGCCAGAAGCAGCAGACTTGCCGGAATCATCAAAATTTTTTTCACCATTGCAAATTCCCCTTTCATCATTCTATATTATCATTATACAGAATATGGCATGAAAAGTCAAGACAGCATGAATATTATTTTTTTCAATCAAAGTATTTTTTAAAAAAATATATTTTTTTTCAAAAAAACTATTGACAAAATTTTTAAAACATGCTATAATATAAAAGTCGGTTACGGCAGAAGTTAAAAAGTTAAAAAAATGTGGCGGTATAGCTCAGTTGGCTAGAGCACTTGGTTCATACCCAGGGGGTCGCTGGTTCAAATCCTGCTGCCGCTACCATATATGGCCCCTTGGTCAAGCGGTTAAGACTCCAGATTTTCATTCTGGCAACATGGGTTCGATTCCCGTAGGGGTCATCTTGACAA
>DGUB01000109.1 GCA_002393815.1 Ruminococcus sp. UBA4321
GCTGATACCCTTGATTTCCTTGCCGATTACTCGGTTTCAGAAAGATGTATGTTTCAATCCACGCCGCAGCAATATTTTGTCAGTCATGAGCTACAGCGACTTATGTTAATATTTAAGTTATTGAACTTTTGTTTTTGTTTTCCTTACAAGTTAATCATACACTATTTCCGGAGAATTCACAACCCATTATTTGCAGAAAAGGTGGACGAAATGCATAAATATGAATTTTTTTTTAAAATTTTCAGAATTTTTTCAAACCTGTGCGATTCTGTACATGCGGAATTCAAATTCTGCACCGTGCGGAACGGCATTTTTCACCTGTAAACTGCCGTTTTGTGAAGTGATGATTTTCTGTGCGAATGCCAGACCCAGTCCGAAACCGTTTCGGTTGAATTCCGTTCCGCGGTAGAACCGTTCAAACAGATGCGGCAAATTCTGTTCCGGAATGCCGTTTCCGGAATCGGTAATTATCAGGCTGGTATAAATCACATTTTCCGAAGCCTGTATCCGGATAGTACCGCCTTCCGGCGTATGCTCCATACAGTTTTTGAGAATATTCATGACCGCTTCGGTACAGTAAGGCATATCACCCTGAAAAGAAGGCGTTCCGGTGATTTCTTTTGTAACAGTGATATTTTTCAGTTCCAGAGAAATTTCCAGAGGTTCGAGAGCCTTCTGAATCAGGTCAGCGACTGGAATTTCTGTTTTCTGGAATTTGACTGCGCCGGCATCCAGACGGGAAATTTTCAGGAGCGTTTCAATCTGCCACTGCATCTGTGAAAGCAGCTGCATAAGTTCCTGTACCTGAACAGTGCGTTCCCGTGCGGAAAGTTCCTGTTTCCGGAGCATTCCGGCGATGAGCATCATACTGGTGAGGGGTGTGCGCAGCTGATGGGACATATCTTCCAGAGATTCTTTCATGAATTGCCTGTCTTGTAACAAAGCTGCATTCTGTTCCCGGAGGCGGACAGTCATTTTCTGGATTTCAGAAGATAAAATGCTGAGTTCTCCCTCCTGAAACGAATCGAATTTTACAGTATCTTTTCCGTTCAGGATTTCGCTGATTTTATCGCAGAGTTCCAGAATGTTCCGTTTCTGTTTTTTTCCGGAAAGATGCTGAATCAGCATCAGGAGCAGTCCGCACAACAGAAGAATGCACGCCGCCGGAATGCTGAAAAAACAGCACAGAATCACGCCGGACAGAAGTATCACTGTCTGTAATAATTTCTGACTCATGATTCTGCCGCCTTATAGCCGAGTCCGCGGACTGTCCGGATAATCTGCGGATTTTGAGGGTCATCTTCAATCTTGTCGCGGAGACGCTTCATATAGACATTCAGTGTATTGTCGCCGATAAACTCGCCGGAAATCGTCCAGAGTTCGTCAGCAATTCTTTCACGGGAAATGAGCTGTCCGGGATTGGATAAAAATAATAATAACAGTCTGTATTCCAGAGCGGAAAGAAAGACTTCCTGACCGCTTTTCATGACAAGAGCTTTCGAGGGGTCAAGCGTCAGATTATGACAATGCAGAAGTTTCGGGGCGGCATTGTGACGGCGCAGGACGTTCCGGATTCTGGCGGCGAGTTCGCGCGGTCGGAACGGCTTGCTGATATAGTCATCTGCACCGAGTTCAAATCCGGCAACTGTGCAGGATTCGTCAGCCGATGCTGTCAGAAATATCACAGGCGTTTCCGAAACCGCCCGGATTGCCGAACATACCGAAAAACCGTTTCCGTCCGCAAGCGAAACATCCAGCAGAATGCAGTCCGGCGGATACTGCCGGAATAATTGCAGACCGTCACGCTGTCCGGGTGCTGTCCGGACAGTATAGCCCTCTGATTTCAGATAATTCGAGAGCGTTTCGGAAATTGCCGGGTCATCTTCTATTAGTAAAATTTCAGCCATGATTTTTATCTCCTTATGAACAGATTACTTTGATTATAGCATATTTTTCAAAAATCTGCAAGAATATTATGCAATCTTACAGAATTGTAATGCAGAAGAAACAGAATCGTTATTTTTTTATGTTATAATAGAAACATCGAAAGGGGAGAAGTATTATGGAATTTCTCAAAGTGGAAAATTTATGCAAAACTTACGGCACAGGCGAGAATGAAGTCAAGGCTCTGGATAACGTATCTTTCACAGTTCCAAAAGGACAGATGACCGCAGTGATCGGGGCATCCGGCTCCGGAAAATCGACGCTGTTACATATTCTCGGTGCGGTGGATAAGCCCACTTCCGGAAAAGTTTTTCTCGATGGACAGGACGTATTCGCGCAGAATACAAAAAATCTGGCAATTTTCCGGCGCAGGCAGGTCGGCTTGATTTATCAGTTCTATAATCTGATTCCGGTGCTGAACGCCGAGGAAAATATGACGCTTCCCATGCTGATGGACGGCAGAAAGCCAGACCCGGCACAGGTGGGAGAAATGCTTTCCCTGATGGGTCTGACCGAACGCAGAAATCATCTGCCTTCACAGCTTTCCGGCGGTCAGCAGCAGAGAGTTTCCATCGGCAGAGCGTTATTCACTTCTCCGGGGGTGATACTCGCCGACGAGCCGACCGGCAACCTCGACAGCAAAAACAGTATGGAAATTGTACAGCTGCTCCGGAAATCGAATCAGGAACGCAATCAGACAATGCTGATTATCACACATGATGAAAATGTCGCGCTCCAGTGTGACAGAATTCTGACGCTTTCCGACGGCAGAATCATCAGTGACCAGCTGACCGGACAGGGGGCATGACTATGTTTGCACGGCTTCTGGCAAAGAAATATATCTTTCAGCAGAAAAGGCATTCGATTCTGACGATATGCAGTATTATCACGGCACTGGCTCTGATGACGGCACTGTTCACGGGCTTTTCAACGATGACTCAGTGTCTGCGTGATGTCGAATATGATAACAATCCATGGCATTATAAAATCACGCATCTGACGAAAGACAAGGCAGAATCACTCCTGAACCTTCCGGAATTCGACTGCAAATTTGTAATCGAAAAAGACTATACATGCAGTGTGGAATTATTACTGAAAGAATATACAGAATATGATTACTCCTATAGCGGAGATATTAAAGGCTACTGGGACGAACTGGGTATCAACAGCAAGGAGCAGATTGAAGTAAACCGTTCTCTGATTAATTATGATATGCTCGATTTGCAGGCGCGCGCAAGTATGGTACAGGTTTTCGCAGTATTCTATGTATTCGTGATTTTCTTAGCACTTGCACTCCGGCTGATTATTGATACCGCTTTTGAAGTTTCTTCCAAAGAACGGGAACGGCAGTTCGGCGTATTGCAGTCGATAGGCGCAACCCCTCAGCAGATTGTCGGAATTATCACTTATGAAGGCTTATTTCTGTCCTGTATCGGCATTCCGATTGGAATCTTAGCCGGAATCGGTCTGGGGTACGGTGCATTCCGTGCGGTTCTGACAAGCGGCATCGCGGAAGCTTTTCTGCATGACGGTCAGGAAGTCTTTCTGCATTATCATGTCAATGCGCCCTTACTGCTGATAGCCGCTGTTACTGGGCTTGCGTGGGTGCTGTTTTCTGCATACGGAACGGGCATGAGAGTTATCAGAATGACTCCGATTCAGGCAATCAGCAACCGGAGCAATAAAATCACCAAAGTCAAAAAGCATTCTTTCTTTACGCTTTTATTCGGCTGGAAAGGCAGACTTGCCGCCCGGAATAACCGCCGTCAGCCAAAACGGTTTATCATTACGGTGTTGTCTCTGACGCTTTCCATGGTGCTGTTCGCATCGGTTTCGATTATTATGGAGAAGGGGAAAATCGTTGTCAACAGAACGTTAGAGGACATGTACGGCGAAAATTATTTTGACATCTGGGCGAGTACAAAAGATAATATCGGAGCAGAAAAATATCTGAATACGATGAAACAGATTGAAGATTCCGGTTATTTTACAGATGTCAATTATGGAATTGGTGTGGTCGGCTTTAATGATAAGAATGCAATTTATATAAATTATTCCAATGAAACACAGTATCTTCAGGCATTCCAGAACAATCCGCCTGTATCGTATGAGGCATTGAAAAATTCCGGCGGTTATCTGTACGCATCCAGTCAGGAATTGGAAGGTGATACGTTTACAGTGGAGCAGATGCTCAGCTATGGCAGCGAAAAAATAGGAAAGCAGGATGTGAATTTGGAATATCTCATCATTCAGAAAACAGGAATTCCGCCGGCGGAACGGAACTATTTAATCAGTGATAATCAACTGGATAAGTATATCTGGCTGTATGCGCCGCTTGAACTGTATCAGGAAAGTGCAAAGGAACTTTATGATTTATCAAGATTTTCCGACAGCTTCACGGTAACGCTGAAAGATACCAAAGAACATGACAAGGCTGTGGATTTTCTGAAATCACTGGATACTGTCGAAAGCGGAGACATGATGGACCTTTATCTGGAGCATAAGAAATCAGATACCATGCTTTCTGCAATTGGAATCGGTCTGACCTGCCTGAATATCATGTTTATTCTGATTGCTGTGATTAATATGATAAATATTATTTCAACGGGCATCATCAACCGGAAGTCGGAACTTGCTTCTCTGCAATGTCTCGGCATGTCGAAAGGTCAGCTTTACGGGGTGACTGTTATCGAATGCGCCCAGTATGTGCTGACCGCCGGTATTTCCTCGATAGTGCTGACGGAAATTCTGATGTTCATTACAGCAAGATTCCTCAAGCTGTTTGAAGTCTTTGACGGTGACGGAAGTGTGCTTGTTTCGATGGATAATATTATCAATTACGGTGAACCGCTTCCGAGACTTCTGTTTGCGATGGCGTTCGCATTCGTGACTGCGTTTATCTCCTCAGTGATTCCGCTGAAAATTATGGATAAAACACCGCTTACAGAACAGATTCGTTCTGTAGATTAACAAACAAAGACTGCTGTACGCGGATACAGCAGTCTATTTTATTTTTTCTAAAATATCGCCGAAAATCTGATAATTGTTTTTTACGCCGTCATCCGGATTCAAGGTTCTGCCGAGAAAGGGCAGAAGTTTTTCTTCATAAATCAGCAGTTCGGAAAGCATTGCTTCCTGATTCTGATAGTATTTCTGCAATTTCCGGACATGAAAGAGGATATTTTTTATGGTATCACAGTCCCATCTGTGCAGATAGACAAGAGCCGTAAAAACACGTTTCTTTCCGGAACGGAACATCCAGTAAATCGGGCGTTTCTGATAAATCCGGCAGTGGTCGGGATAAAAATCATTCAGAAGATACTGCCGGATTTTTTCTTCCGGCGAGCCGTTTCTGCCGAGGGCAGAAGCGATAAACTGCAAATTTTCTTCGAGGGTTTCTGCGCCGTAAACTGTCCGGACAAAATCAATAATTTTTAATGTCAGTTCATTGGAGAAGCATTCCGGACAGCCAATGGGAAGAAGATTCGATTCTTCCGGAATGATTGTCCGGTATCTGTCCGGATTCCAGTCTCCGCCGGCATAGCACAGACCTTTTTCATCCACGCTGTACCGTCCGCACAGACAGCCGACGGCATAGCTTATCAGACTTCTGATTTCCCGTTGCAGGTCAGCTTTCCGGACAGTAAGATTTTCAGCTTCCGGAGAGACTTCATTCTGCAAACCGTACAGAGCGATAAAAATCCGGTTAAGTTCTTCTTCATTGGCTTTCAGGCGTTCATACCGCTGACTGCATTCCTGTTCCCAATGCCGATATTTTTCGGATAATAATTTTGCCATGGCGTTGCAAATTATGACAGGAGAGCTTTTTTCATCAGAATCAGGTCATAGATATTCAGAATCTTGTCACCGGTGAAATCAGCGGCTTTCCAGTCGGCGAGTTTTCCGCTGCCGAGCAGCCATTTCTGGAATGTGATAATATCTGTCAGGTTGAATTTTCCGTCCTGATTGACATCTCCGGCAATCTGTCCGGAAGATTCCGGTTTGGTCAGAATTTTCGCATCAGACAGAATAATTTCTCCGCCGTATGCGGAAATCGTAATGCCGTCAAGGTCAGTATAAGTCATGTCAAGGGCTTCCAGAGCCGGAAGAATATCCGAAGCCAGAAAGACCGCTTTTTCGCCGTTGGAGTAGAACGGCTGAATTGCCTGCCATACAGAAGGCGTACTCGACCATTTCTGAAGCGCGACAACGGGCGGATTCGCTGTGCCGTTATAGCTGACTTCAATCGCATAATTTTCACCAAGCTGTTCCAGAACGGCGGCATCCAGCGGAACTTTATCAGCCGAAGCAGAAGTTAAAGTCTGATAAAGTTCATAATCAGCACAGGGGTATTTTGCGACCTGACTGTAAAGCAGATTCCGTTTCGGGGTTTCGCCCTGACGCTCGAATAATTCTGTTAAGGTGACAAATTCATAGCCTTGTGCGGCGAGTTCAGGCATGGCGATTTTCAGGGCTTCGACCGTCTGGGAATTTCCGGCGGCATCATGAAGCAGAACGATAACGCCGTCCTTTGCACCGTTGAGGATATACTGTGCGCGTTCTTCGGCAGTGACATTTTCCATATAATCCTGACAGTCGATTCCGCAGATAAACGGCAGTTCAATGGCATCATACATGGTCTGGCTGGTATCGATAAACGGCGGACGGAAAAATTTCGTCGGTTCTCCGGTGATTTCGATAACTTTCTCATCGACATAGGCAATTTCTGCCTGAATGTCTTCCGGTGACATGGCTGCCATATTGGAATGGGTTTTCGAGTGGTTGTCAATTTCCATGCCCATGTCATAGGCGCGTTTGACGGAAACGGCACTCTCTGCATTGATATTCGTTCCGATAAGGAAGAAAGAAGCTTTGGCGTTGTATTCTTCCAGAATATCAAGAACCTGATTTGTTGTGGTGGTATTGGGACCATCATCGAATGTCAGGGCGATTAATTTGGTTTCCGGCTCTGCGCCGCTGACGGACATTGCCGGAATACTGCTGACTGCCGTTACAGCAGACAAAAGCACGGTGATTAATAATTTTCTGAATTTTTTCATAAACATCTTCCTCACTGAATCTTGATTTTTATCTGAAAATGCTGATACAGAAAACTGTATCAGCATTTTTGTGTATGCGGATAACAGGAGTTGAACCTGCACGGATTACTCCGCCAGAACCTAAATCTGGTGCGTCTGCCAATTCCGCCATATCCGCGTGATATCAATATTATAACATAATTTACGGAATTTGTCAATTGTTTTCCGAAAATTTAAGGTCAGTGCATGAGCAGAAATCACACACCGACCCGGTATACAGGATATTATGAAGAAAGTTCCGGATGCAGGGAGTTCAGCATTTCCTGAATATACTGTTTCCCCATACTGCTCAGAGGTGCATTTTTCTTTGTGATATAGCCGATTTCCATAATCATATCCGGAATATCACTGTCTGACCGGAACGGTATCACCAGGAACTGGTCATTGCTCAGGCGTTCGTTGAAAATGCTCGAACAAAGTGTATACCCGTTCAGCCCCTCTAATAAATTCATCATGGTAGCGCGGTCGCTTGCCTTGATGGTTTTCTGAAACACATGTTCAGTCAGGAGTTCTTCTGCAAAATAGATTTCGGCATCGCTGCCCTGTTCAAAAGAAAGGCAGGGATAGGGTTCGAGCTGATGCAGACTGAGTTCCGCTTCTCTGGCAAGCGGATGAGATTTTGCAAGATACACACAGGCAGGACATTTGATTAAGCTGTGAAATTCCAGTTCCTGTTCCCGGAGCAGTTTGGAAATCACACGGCGGTTCTGTTCGCTCATGTACAGAATGCCGATTTCACTTTTCATGCTGCCGACATCACGGATGACGCTGAGCGTTCTGGTTTCGCGGATGATTAAATCAAATTCACTGGAATTGTAATGCTTTGCCATTTCGATAAACGCCTTGACTGCAAAGGAATAATGCTGCATGGAAACACTGAATTTCCGGCGGAATGTGCCGGAATCAGAATACTGGTTCCGGATTTCTTCATACTGCTGATACAGACTGCGGACGGAAGCAAGAAATTTTTCACCTTCTCCCGTGACAGTCACGCCCCGGTGCGTTCTGAAAAAAATCGGAATGCCGATTTCCTGTTCCACTTCTTTCACGACACTGGTCAGTGTAGGCTGTGCAATATAGAGTTTTTCGGCGGCTTTGTTCATAGACTTGCTTTCCGCAATCGTCAGGAGATAATAAATCTGCTGTAATGTCATAATTTCACCTCGGTCATAGTTCTGATACAGCAGCAGCTCTCCGGAAGAATCGGGAGAGCTGCTGTGCAAATCAGGATGGTATCAACAGGATATTAGTTTATTTATTGAATGGCGGCAAATGCCGTATTCAGTGCATCAATCAGGTCATCGACATGTTCTGTACCGATAGAAAGACGAATCGTCGTCGGCTTGATGCCCTGTTCCAGCAGTTCGGATTCCGAAAGCTGGGAGTGTGTTGTGGAAGCCGGATGAATGACAAGGGATTTCACATCGGCAACGTTTGCAAGCAGGCTGAAAATCGGCAGATTGTCAATAAATTTCTTGGCATCGTCTTCAGTGCCTTTAATATCGAATGTGAAGATACTGCCGCCGCCGTTCGGGAAGTATTTCTGATAGGTTTTGTGGCTCGGTTCGCTTTCGAGTGACGGATGATGAACTGCTTCCACCTGCGGATGCTTTGCCAGGAATTCCACGATTTTCAGGGCATTTTCAACATGGCGTTCCACACGCAGGGAAAGTGTTTCCAGACCCTGTAAGAAAATAAACGCATGGAAGGGAGAAATTGCCGCGCCGGTATCTCTCAGCAGAATCGCTCTGATATAAGTCACAAAAGCAGCTGCTCCGGCGGCAGCAGTGAAGCTGACTCCGTGATAACTGGGATTCGGTTCGGAAATCCAGGGATAATTTCCGGATTTGCTCCAGTCGAAGTTGCCGCTGTCGATAATCACACCGCCGATTGCCGTGCCGTGTCCGCCGATAAACTTTGTCGCGGAATGTACCACAATATCAGCACCGTATTCAATCGGGCGCACCAGATAAGGCGTTGCAAATGTATTGTCAATCACAAGCGGAATGTTGTGTGCATGAGCAATCTGTGCAATGCGTTCAATATCAATTACATTGGAATTTGGATTGCCGAGCGTTTCGATAAAGATTGCTTTTGTTTTATCATTGATAGCACTTGCAAAAGCGTTTTCGTCTTCCGGGTCAACGAAAGTGGTTTCGATTCCGTAAAGCGGAAGCGTATGCGCCAGCAGATTATAAGTACCGCCGTAGATGGTCTTGGAAGCGACAATATTTTCGCCGGCTTTTGCCAGGGCTTGGATAGTATAGCTGATAGCTGCTGCACCGGAAGCCAGTCCCAGAGCAGCCACACCGCCTTCCAGAGCGGCAATGCGCTTTTCAAATACGTCCTGAGTGGAGTTCGTCAGTCTGCCGTAGATGTTGCCGGCATCTTTCAGGGCGAATCTGTCAGCGGCGTGCTGGGAATTATGGAATACATAAGAAGTCGTTGCATAAATCGGAACGGCTCTTGCATCGGAAGCGGGGTCAGCCTGTTCCTGACCGACATGAAGCTGAAGGGTTTCAAAATGAAGTTTCTTTTCTGACATGGTAATTTCCTCCTGGTGTTATAGAATCAGGCATTCTGCCTGCTGTATTTGAATTTAAAAAATATGATTTCTAATCTCTCTGTGTTCTTTCTCTGAAAATATCATAAATCCTGTAAGGGGTCAACATCGTTCTGTTCCACGCATTCGGTCACGACCTCGGACAACAGAACGGAGTTTTAATAAATTCATACGGAAAACTCCTTTTCTTTTATCTTGTAAGTCTATCTGTTTGGTATGTGTTTATTATAGCATAGTTTTTGCTATTTGTCAAATTGCAATTTTTGATAGCAAGTTATCAGTTTTTCTGATAACTGATTTCTTACAGTTCAGCGTAGTAAGCAATCCATGTTTCCAGAGAATCGCCGTGTTCCAGTCCGGTGAGGAAGTCTTTCGCCGGATTGGTCAGCAGTTCGGCGCGTTCAAACAGCGGTTCCAGAAAGATTTCTTCCTGAAAACCGCGTTCAGAAAGTCCGGCTTCAGCGAGTTCCAGAATCCGGAGCAGCTGCGAGGAAAGCTGTTTCTGACTGATAAATGCCGGAAGCTTCCGGTATGTGAGAAGTTCACGGAGTTCAGATGCATTATACCCGTGATGATACAGTACAGAATCAGAATCCAGCAGGGCAGTCAGTTCAGGAAGTTTCCGGGCGAGTCCGGCGTGAAATGCTGCGTGTGTAAAGACATCCCGCACAGGCTGTTCACAGGCACTGCGGAATTCGATAGTGCCGCGGTAAGTCAGGTCGGCAAATTTAAAACTCCGGTGATGGGCAATGTCTTCGGCTTCGGGGCAGAACGTGAATTCCTGCCATGCTGTGCCGTCAAAATAAGTGCCTGTTACAGTATTCAGATGTAAATACTCGGATAAGGGAATCGGCTTGAAATGCAGATATTTTTCGCCTTTCTGCACACAGTAGATACTCTGGCTTCTGACATAGGCGAGATATTCGTCAAGATTTTGAATTTCGGTTTCGTACATGCCGAGATTATGCGGATTATAGCCCTGTGAACTGTATCTCCAGAGATAGTCTCTGGAAAGCAGACGCTCCGGAAGCTTGTCCAGATAAGAATTCGCAAATAATACCGCCTTGAACGGTTCAAGCAGATTAAAGGCATGTATCGAAGGAATAATTTCTTCTTTCTGTACGTCTAACTGTACCTGAGAAGCCGCCGCAAGCATACTGAACTGCGGAATGTCATGATAAAATACATCACCATAGTTCCGGTAAGCATGCAGATGATGATGCAGCATTCTGTATCTGTCATTGGCAATGGGGTCATAAGTATGATACTGATGATGCGGATTAATCCCCATACCCGTCAGCATATGCCCGGCGGATTTCAGATGCTCCTGCAAAAATGCGAAATAAGTCCGGAAACGTTTATTCAGGACATGAATATTTTCTTCTATCCCGAATGACAATTCCAGTGTATTGTAACTGCAATCGAAGGAAAGATTATCTCCGTTTTCGGGATTCGTCAGGGAATATAAATTATCATTGGCATCTGCTTTCTGTTCCGAAAAGCCGAACTGTTCCGCAAAATCACGGACAACGTTCTGCACATCCGGGAGACAGACCGGTTTTTTCTCCAGATTCAGGAGCGGAAATTCAAATTCCACGCCGACGAATGCGCCGGGCTTGCGTTCTGTCGGAGCAATATATTTATTCCAGATTGCCTGATTTAATGATTCATTCATGATGTCTTTTCCTTTCTGTAATACAAGTAGTAATTTTATTATACTCCTGAAAAAACATTCTGTCCAATTCTAATTTTTTAGTACGAGTTATCAGAAAAATTGATAGAGATTTTGATTTATATCAAAAATATAGCCCCTGTTCAGACAGGGGCATGATTTATAGCTGTTCGGCGCGGCGGTGAAGCTTCTGCCGGAGAAAATTCCGGAAACGCTTCGGCTGAGGAAGTACAAATTCTATCACAGCGCAGTATTTATCGACGAGGGTAATCAGATAAGTTTCGGCATATTTCGGCATTGTGAAGGTCATGGGGAACATATGATTGGCAATCATATCGCGTTCTTTCTGATTGAGTTCGAGGAGTTTTTCGGCGTTTTGGAGCGCGATTTCCGGGTGATGCTTGCTGTGCCGGACTGCCGGACTGCTTCTGGTATATTCTTTTGTATCGTAGAAATACAAATCATGCAGAAGCCCGGCACGGGCGGCGGATTCGGCATCCAGCCGGAGTGCCTTGCACAATTTATAATTATAATAAGAGACATTCAGGCAGTGCTGAAATCTGGTTGTCATGATATGATGGCGAAAGTTCCGGAGATTCCGGATTTCTTCCCGTTCCAGAAGGTCGGCAATCAGCGTATAATATTCAGAATCCGTCAAATCTTTTCGGGAACCGGTCGCTTTCAGATTTTGCATAATCACAGGACTTCCTTTCTTGATGCAGGCTTTGCCTGCTGTTTTTATTATAACCGCTCCGGAAGCTTTTGTCAAGCAGCTTTTTCTGAAAAAATCAGAAAAAGCCCCTTCTGTACAGAATACAGCAGGGGCAGAATTCAAATCACCTGTTCGCCGGTTTTCAGGCTGACAAGCTTTTCTTTCCAGTATTCGCCGTAGGGAAGGGCTTCCTGTGCGCTGATGCGGAGAACTTCCCGGTTTTGGAGAACTTCATGAATAATTACGCCGTCATCCGCCAGACGCTCATTTTTCCAGACGGTCTGCAATTTGCTGTCTACGGCTGTAATTCCCGTACCATAGGCGATATATAAAATTTCTTCATGAATGAAAAAATATCCGAAATATAAACTCACTTCCATCGTGACCGATGCAAAAGTTTCCAGATTCACAAATATGACTGTATGCCCTGAACCAATGCAGAGATACTTCCCGAAAATACACGCCTTATCGAAAAAATCAGAAATATCGTCTGCTTCTGCCGTCAGGTAAGGAATGCCGTTTTTCCGGACATAATATTTCTTTCCGTTGCCGAACGTTACCGTCTGGATAACAGGCAAATCAAAATCACTTTGATTCTGGTCAAAGTTTTCAGTCAATTCGTATTCTGACATGATAGCTTCCTTTCTGGGTTCTGGTTTGTTGTGCCTGTATATTATAACACGAATTCCCCGAAAAGTCAAGACAGCATTCCGGAAGTATGTCCGGTATTTGCCGGATTTGTAAAATTTTCATAAATATCTTGACAAAAATCTGCCTGTGTGATATAATAATAACAGTCAGAAAGTTCTGACAAATAAATTTTCAGGATACGGGCAGCAGCTTTTATGCCCGTAAAGAAAGGATATGAATACCCATGAGCTTTATGAAAATTGTGAATGTGTACGGCAGAGAAATCCTCGACTCCAGAGGCAATCCGACTGTTGAAGCAGAAATCACACTCGAAGACGG
>DGUB01000097.1 GCA_002393815.1 Ruminococcus sp. UBA4321
TGTCAAATCAATAGAATTATTTTAATTACGGAGGTTTTTGATTATGGTAGTAATCGAAATGGAAAACGGAAAAGAAATTGAACTGGAACTTTACCCGGATGTTGCGCCGATTTCCTGTGAAAATTTTGAAAAACTCGTGAAGCAGGGCTTCTATGACGGTCTGATTTTTCACAGAGTCATTTCCGGCTTTATGATTCAGGGCGGCTGTCCGCAGGGAACAGGCACAGGCGGTCCCGGCTGGCACATTAAAGGCGAATTTCTGGCAAACGGTGTGCCGAACAATATCTCTCACAAGAGAGGCGTTCTGTCCATGGCAAGAGCGCAGAACCCGGATTCTGCCGGTTCTCAGTTCTTTATCATGCATCAGGACGGACCCTTCCTCGACGGTCAGTATGCTGCATTCGGAAAAGTCGTTTCCGGCATGGATGTTGTTGACGAAATCGCTGCCACTGCTACCAACGCCATGGACAAGCCTATCGCCCCCCAGAGAATGAAAAGAGTTTATATCAAGTAACAAACAGCACCGGATTTTTCAGAAATCCGGTGCTGCTGTTCAATCCTGTGATTTTAATTCGTCAATGCATTTCTGACAGATGCGCTTGTCATGGAAATCTGTCAGGTTTTCGGCTGTTCCGCAGAGAATGCAGATGTCCTGACTTTTGCGGAGTACGATAGTATCTCCGTCCAGAAAAATCTGTAAATAATCATTCTGATTAATATCCAGACTTTTTCTCATTTCTTTGGGCAGAACAAATCTGCCCAGACCGTCCACGCGTCTGAAAATACCTGTGCTGTGCATGATGTCAAATCCTCCTGTAATGTTTTTAGGCTTATTCAAATGTCAGTTTATTCTTCCGGCATTTCCCAGTTGTGATATACGTTCTGTACATCGTCATTTTCTTCCAGATGGTCAAGCAGAAGCTGCATTTTTTTAATAGCATCCTCGTCTGTCAGCTGTGTGTAATTTGCCGGAATCTTTTCTGCTTCTGCCGAAAGAACATGATAACCCTTTTCGGTCAGAGCTTCGCGCATAGAATGCACATCACCCGGAGCGCATTCCATAATGATAGTATCTTCTTCCACGGTCAGGTCATCGCCGCCGCATTCAAAGCAGTCTTCCATGGCAGTATCTTCGTCGATTCCTGTATTTTCGACAACGACAATGCCCTTGTCGGAGAACATGAACGACACACAGCCGATGGTTCCCAGATTGCCGCCGAACTTGTCGAAATAATGACGGATATCGCCGGCGGTGCGGTTTTTGTTGTCGGTCAGGCATTCGACGATAACGGCAACGCCGCTGGGTCCGTAGCCTTCATAAACCATGGATTCATAATTGTTCTTGTTGCCTTCGCCAGAAGCTTTCTTGATGAGTCTGTCGATGTTGTCATTGGGGACATTATTCGCTTTTGCCTTGGCAATCAAATCGCGGAGCTTGGAATTGCTGACCGGGTCGGCACCGCCTTCTTTGATGCAGACTGTCATTTCGCGTCCGATTTTGGTAAAAATTTTTGCTCTTTTTGCGTCATTAATCCCCTTTTTCATTTGGATATTATGCCATTTGGAATGTCCTGACATGAGAAAAATCACTCCTTATTATTTTTATTTTTTTCCAGAATGTCTGTCTGCATGTTCCAGATTTCCTGAAACAGTGCTTCCAGTCTTCCGGTATTGCCGGACAAGTGAAGATAGCCGAACACGGCTTCCAGTCCGGTAGCTTTGCGGTAATCTGCCGGAACAGCACTTTTCGGAACAGCATTCGGACTGACGGCGTTTCTGCCGCGCTGAAAAACTGCCTGTTCTTCTTCCGTGAACTGTACCCGTTCAGAGGCGCGTGCCTGATAGGCGGCACAGACCAGATGAATTTTCGCGTCATGCAGATTTTTTACCGCAGTATTGCCCTGCATGGTCATTGCTGTACGAATCATCAGTTCATAGACGCTGTCACCCAGAAAGGCAAGCGTCAGGGGACTGAACTGCCGTGCTTCTTTTTCTGATAACTTCTGCATGGCATTACCTGATATAATCAAATTCAAAACCGAAGATGTTCACCGCGTCGCCTTCTTCGATGCCCATTTCTTCCAGTTTGTCGATGATACCGCTGGAACGGAGCACGCGCTGGAAATACTGGAGAGAAGAATAATCTTCCATATTGACCGTCCGGAGAATCGGTTCCAGCCACGGCGCAGAAACATAATACACACCGTCTTCGATTTCGATTTCAAACTGCTGACGGGAGGAGAATTTTGCTTCCCAGTCTTCCGGAGTCATGGGCTGTGCTTCATAGATTTTAACAGGCGGCAGTTTCGAGAGAGCTTCACTGACAGCATTCATCAGTTCTTTGGTACCGTCTGCCGACGCTGCCGAAATGGTGAAGAATTTCAGATTTTTCGCTTCGATATAGGCTTTCAGTTCTGCAATCTGTTCTTCTGTGGCTAAATCGGATTTGTTGGCGACAACAATCTGCGGGCATTCCGCAAGGGATTCGCTGAAGTTGGCGAGTTCATGATTGATTTTCTCGAAATCATCAGCCGGGTCACGCCCTTCCGAACCGGATACATCCAGAACGTGCAGAATCAGGCGGCAGCGTTCCACATGCCGGAGAAATTCATGCCCCAAGCCTGTGCCTTCGCTTGCGCCCTCGATTAAGCCGGGAATATCTGCCATGACGAAAGAACGTTCTTCATCCAGACGAACCACACCGAGTACGGGAGTCAGCGTCGTAAAATGATAATTTGCGATTTTCGGCTTTGCCGCACTGACAACGGAAATCAGCGTCGATTTGCCGACGTTCGGGAATCCGACCAGACCGACATCTGCCAGCAGTTTCAGTTCCAGAGTAACATCAAAACTCTCACCCGGAAAACCCGGCTTTGCAAACCGCGGAATCTGCCGGGTAGAAGTCGCAAAATTGGAATTGCCTTTGCCGCCTCTGCCGCCTTTTGCCAGAATATGCGGTGCATCATCGGACATATCCGCCATAATGCGACCGGTTTCGGCATCTTTGATGAGTGTGCCGCGCGGTACTTTGATAATTAAATCTTCTGCGCTTTTTCCGGTGCAGCGTTTTCCTCTGCCGTTTTCGCCGTTGGGAGCGACATATTTTCTTTTATAGCGGAAATCAATCAGGGAAGAAAAATTATCATCTGCCTGAAAGACAATATTTCCGCCGTTTCCGCCGTCTCCGCCGTCGGGGCCGCCTGCGGCGACATATTTTTCCCTGTGGAAGGAGACAGCACCATCACCGCCGTCGCCGGCTTTGATTTTGATTCTGGCTTTATCGACAAACATAGTTTTCAGCCCTTTCGATTCAAAACAAAATCCCGAGCTTTTTGAGAAAAAGTCCGGGATTTCATGCGTTTCACATTCTTAGTCGGCGTAAACGCTGACACGTTTGCGGTCACGACCCCAGCGTTCAAATTTTACTCTGCCGTCAACTTTTGCAAACAGAGTATCATCAGAACCGCGTCCGACACCTTCACCGGGATGAATATGTGTACCGCGCTGACGAACGATAATATTGCCGGCAGTCACAAACTGACCGTCTGCTCTCTTGACACCGAGTCTCTTGGATTCGGAATCACGTCCGTTCTTGGTAGAACCCATACCTTTTTTATGTGCAAAAAACTGCATACTGATTCTAAGCATTATTTTCCACCTCCATGGTCTGTAATTTTGATTTTCATAGTTCCGGGATAATCCTCCGCAATAAAGCCGAGATGCGTGAGGAGACCTTCCAGAAGTCCGGAAGCATTTCCGCGTTCCGGCTCTTTCAGAGAAATTTTGATATGATTTTCTTCTGCAAGGATTTCGGCTTTCTCCTGAAAGGTGTCTGTAATCAGGTTTGCTGTCAGCTGTACGGCTGACGAAACGGCTGCACAGACGATATCTTGTCCCGGGTCTGCAAATTCTGCATGACCTTTGACAGAAACGGTACGGAGTGTACCGCCTTCCGATTCAAAAACAGCGTGAATCATGCGTTGATGGCTTCAATCTGCACCTGAGTGTAGGGTTGTCTGTGACCCATCTTGCGCTTTTCGCCTTTCTTGGGCTTGTAGGTGAAAACAGTGATTTTCTTAGCCTTGCCGTTCTTGAGAACCTTTGCCTTGACAGCAGCACCCTCTACATAAGGAGCGCCTACTTTCAGACCGCCGTCTGTGCTGACAGCAACGACTTTGTCGAAATTCACGGTTTCGTCAGCTTCCACATTCAGCTTTTCGATGAAAACGATATCACCTTCCTGAACACGGAGCTGCTTTCCGCCTGTTTCAATGACTGCGTACATTTTTCTGCACCTGCCTTTTCTGAAAAAACTCGCTGCATCGGGCGGCAGAGAACTGCGCTTGTAAAATGCCTGACACATGCGGCATGATTATTTTAACATAAAAAATCAGTTTTGTCAAGCCCTGTAAAGAAAAAATTTTAAAAAAGTCAGTCTTTTTTGCAAAATCACAAAAAAGACTGACTGCATTTTTAGAATTTATGCGGGAGTACCATCCGGGTACGGCGGCAGGTAAGGGAAGATATGCTGATAATTGTCGCGTTCGTCCTCGTCAGGATGTCCGGAAGGTATCAGACCGGTCATTTCTGTCTGTGAGGCACAGTAGAGTTCTCCCTGTGCGTTTTTCTCCTGGGAGAAGGGGAAATGTTCTTTTCCGGGTTTTTCCGGCTGCGGATATTTCTTCATGCAATTCAGCTCCTTTCTGTATTCGGAATACAGAAAGAGTATGCCCGGAAATTTTCTGTTCATGCGTTACACGCGCAGCAGCATGTTAAGCATGTCTTTGAGTTCTTTCAGAACATTTTCGGCATTGGGACTGGAATAATCCAGAGCGTTCATGCGTTCCTGAAGTGTCTGCATCATGCCGGCGCGGATGGGGTCAGCTGTGGATTCGGCAGGCACGGCATCAGGTACGGAAACCTGTGCAGGGTGATTCTGAAACGTATCTAAAAATACCAGCAGAGCATGAATCTGGGTATCGGACATTTCGTTGATGGCAGAAATTAAAGCTGCTTTCGGACTCATGGAAATTTCTCCTTTCTGAGCATATAATAATCGAATAGATTCTGAATCCAGCCATTCGGCGCGGTGATGCTTCACCAGACCTCTGGCGCGTTTCGGATAAGTAAAGCCGATTTGCTGATTCAGAATATTTCTGACAAGAATTGTTTTTGAAATAAAAATCAACTCCCAAATCATTTGCACATTGTTTTTTGTGATGGGTATCATCCCCGGTGCTGAATTTATTATAGCATAAATTTCAGAAAAAAGCAAGTGTTTTCTGCTAAAAAATATTCCGGCATGTAAAAATAGAAAAAACATATTCCCTATTCTGAAAAATATTGAGAAATTCTCTTGATTTTTTTCTCAGAATGTGGTATACTATTATAATTGGATGTACTATCTGCAAATGCAGATAAGAACACACACAAAGGAGATGACAATTTTTATGATAAGAAGCATGACCGGCTACGGACGCGCACAAAAACAGATTGATGGCAGAGATATTCTGGTAGAAATCAAATCTGTCAATTCGCGCTTTCTGGAACAGACTGTCCGTATTGGAAGAAATTATACATGGCTGGAAGAAGAACTGAAATCCCTCGTCAAAACAAAAGTTTCCAGAGGAAAAGCAGAAATTTCCGTCACGATTACGCTTGTGGACGGCAAAAAAGCCGATATTAAAGTCAATGAAGAAATCGTCAGAGGCTATCTCGAAGCTATGCGGAGTTATAACGAAACCGCAAAAGAGGGAGAATATTATTATCTCGAATGTGATGTCAGAATCCCGGCACAGATGAAATGGTCAAGCCTTCTGCATCTGCCGGATATCTTCCGTGTCGAAAAAATTCAGGACGATGAAGAAGAAATCCGGAAAGATGTCCTCGAAGTCGCACAGCAGGCGATTGATGCCTTTGTACAGATGCGCGAAACCGAAGGCGAAAAACTCGCCGAAGATGTCCGCAGCCGTGCCGGTTACATTGCCGCGCAGGTGGCTGTCATTGAGCAGAAAGCTCCCGAACTGACTGCCAAATACAGAGAACGGCTCTATACAAAGCTTTCTGAAATTCTCCAGAATACTGCCATTGATGAACAGCGCATCCTGACAGAAGCCGCTGTCTTCTCTGAAAAAACTGCCGTGGATGAAGAAACTGTCCGCCTGAAAAGCCATATCTCCCAGCTGAAAAATCTGCTCGGTCAGGAAGAAAGCGTCGGCAGAAAGTTGGATTTTCTCGTTCAGGAAATGAACCGTGAAGTCAATACTATCGGCTCTAAAATCCAGGACGTGGAAATCACTGCCATTGTCGTGGATATGAAATCCGAAATTGAAAAAATCAGAGAACAGATTCAGAATATTGAATAATCAGGAG
>DGUB01000134.1 GCA_002393815.1 Ruminococcus sp. UBA4321
TGAATCTTGCCGGTTTCATTTCCATGCAGTTGTAGCAGCGGATTTTCTCATCCATCCTGATCCCCCTTTCCTGATTTGAATTTTTAGTCTCACTTATTATTTTAACAGTTTTCGGCGTTGTTGTCAACCTTTTTCCGGATTTGTCAATCATTTATTTTCAGAATTGTATTAATTTTGTAACATTCTTTTATCTTTCCGCAATTTTTACAGTGCAGTCCGGCATATTCCTGCGGTAAATCAGAATTTTTATAGTTTTCGGGCAATAAGAACCTGGTTACATTTTTTACAATGAATATGTAGAATCAGCCGCCCCTCATGTACTTCGTTATATGCATCACCCTCATATACTTGGTTACATACTGGACATCGACCAGACAGCCATAAGTCATAGGGTCTAAACTGGTCTATGATAAGTTCTTGCGGTTCTTTTGTTATTTTGTTTCCAGTGATATTGTCCATAATATTCTCACTTTCTGATATTGCATAAATTACGATTTATTATATCAGTCAATCTGAATCAGGTTTTTGTTCAGCATTTCCTGTGCGGCGAGCAGAATGCTGATTCTGCCGCTGTTCCAGCTCAGTCCGCCCTGAAGCCATGCCACATACGGCGGACGAAGGGGACCATCTGCGGAAAGTTCAATAGATGCGCCGTTTGTGAAAGCACCTGCTGCCATGATAACCTGATTTTCATAGCCGGGCATGTCCCACGGTTCGGGAGTCACATAGGCATCGACAGGCGAGCCTTTCTGGATTCCCTGACAGAAAGCGATTAAATTTTCCGGCGTGCGGAGTTCCACAGCGGTGACAATATCGCCTTTCGGGTCATTCGTGCCGGGTGTACAGCGGAAACCGAGCATTGTGAATAATTCTGCCGCGAAAGATGCCGTTTTCAGGGCATTGGCGACAATATCCGGGGCGAGGTACAAGCCCTGGAATAATTCCCGGTTCATGCCGAGTGTACAGCCGACTTCCTTTCCGAGTCCGACACAGGTCAGCCGGTAGGCACAGAGTTCTACAAGATTCGACTTTCCGGCGATATAGCCGCCTGTTCTGGCAATGCCGCCCCCGGCATTCTTAATCATCGAGCCGATGATAATGTCTGCACCGATAGCAGGCGGTTCAATTTCTTCGACGAATTCGCCGTAGCAGTTGTCTGTCATGATGATAACTTCTGGATTGGCATTCCGGATAGTCTGACAGAGTTCTTTCAGTTCCGAGATAGTGAAAGCAGTTCTCAGGTCATAGCCTCGTGAACGCTGAATGTAGGCGATTTTCGCGCCTTTGAGATTTTCAGAAACGGCTTTTAAATCCGGCTTGCCTTCGGGAGTCAGGTCAATGATTCTATAGTTCACGCCGAAATCTTTCAGAGAACCGTTTCCGGGCGTTCCGGTGATGCCAATCACTTCGTGAAGCGTATCATAAGGCGTTCCGGTAACAAAGACAATTTCGTCATCCGGTCTTAGCAAGCCGAATAGGGCAACTGTCAGTGCGTGTGTGCCGGATACGAAGTTATGACGGACAAGAGCATCTTCTGTACCGAGTACCTGCGCCCAGACTTTATCCAGAACATCGCGACCGAAATCGCCGTAGCCATAGCCGGTGCTTGCCCCGAAACAGGCTTCACTGACTTTGTTGTCTGCAAAAGCTTTCAGGACTTTTGCCGCGTTATGTCTTGCTGTCCGGTCGATTTTCGCGAAGCATTCGGCACAGTTCTGTTCTGCCTGTTCTGCGAGAGCTTCCAGACGGGAATCAATTTCAAAAAAATCATGCATTGCCATTGTCGAGTAATCCTTTCGTGATGCTGTCCTGTGCATCCGGCGTATATTCGAGTACATATTCTGTATCTACGACTTTGAAGCCGATTTCCCGGTAGAAGCTTTCCCGGATATCGAGTGCATAAAGAACGGCTTTTTTATCGAACTGTGCCAGAAATCCGGCAAGCCAGCGGAGAAACATTCTTGCATGTCCCAGACCTCTTGCTTCCGGAAGGGTTGCCACCTGTCCGACAAGTACATGATTATCAATATCGAACATGATGGTTGCTGTTGTACTGTTCTTGTAAGTCAGTACATGACTGACCCCGTGGCGGCATCTGTGGGAAGTATCGGTCAGCCAGAGGGAATAATCTTCCAGATTCGGAAACCCGGCGTGAAGAATCTGATAGACTTCTTCCAGAGAAGGGTTGAATTCGACAGATTCTTCTTCAAAACTGGAATCACTGTCCGGCTGAAGTTCAAAGGTTGTCCGGTGCAGAGACTGGTATTCCGGCAGAAGCCAGGATAATTTTTCTCTGACAGGTTCATTGCATTCGATTCTGAACGGCTTATGCATATTCAGGAAAGCCGCCAGATTTTCGGTTTCAGATTCTTCCGCGCTGACAATCAGCACCGTGCTGTTGAATTGCAGCATCACGCCGTCTTCTCCGACGGTGTAGAACTGACAGAACGGATAATCAATGCCATAGGCTTTATAATACGAATACATTTTTCTGCCGCGCCATGTCTTGCGGAGCAGATAAGTATTCAAGTCGCAGTCTTTTGTAATTTTTCTAATCATAATTCATGCATTCTTTCCAGCATTTTTTCAGCCAGCTGATAGGTGTTTGTCATATCACTGATTTGTGCGGTACAGTACGGTGAGTGCAGATAGCGGCACGGAATCGAGAGGGCGAGTGTTCTCACGCCGTCTCTGGAAACGTGTACCGAACCGGCATCATTGCCGCCTGCAATCCGGGATTTCGTCTGACAGGGGATGTTTAATTTTTCGGCTTCCTGAAAAGCAATTTTATATAATTCTTTGTCATAGATAGTTGCCCTGTCCATGAACAGCGCGACTGCGCCTTTTCCCAGATGGCATACAGCATTGCCGTCATGAACGCCGTCGAGGTCGGCAGCGGTTGTGGTTTCAAGAATCAGTGCAAAGTCCGGATTAATCGCATAAGCCGCGGTTTTACTGCCGCGAAGTCCGATTTCTTCCTGTACGAAAAAGCCGAACCAAGTATCATAAGCAATTTCGGATTCCAGTAATTTCAGCATTGCCGCACAGCCGAAACGGTCGTCAATCGCTTTGGAAGCAACACGGTTTCCGCCGAGTTCCGTCCATTCGCTGTGATAGCAGACAGCATCACCAGGCAGAATATGCAAATCAATCGTTTCGCTTCTGGAGTTTGTGCCGATATCCAGAATCAGATTTATTTTTTTGGGTTTTTCTTCGCGTTCCTTGTCGCTTAACAGATGAACGGGTTTACAGCCGATAACACCGAACCTGTCAGCTTCGGGAAGATAGACCGCTCTGCCGATGGCGACATCCGGGTCAACGCCGCCGACAGTATCAAGCATACATTTTCCATCGGGAAGAATTTCCGTAATGACGAAACCGACTTCGTCCATATGTGCGCCGATAAGTACAGTATTTTTCGCTTGATTTCTGCCTTTTTTATGAACCAGTAAATTCCCGAGCGCATCCGTCCGGCATTCCAGAATATCCGGAAACTGATTGATTTTTTCTTCGAGATATTCGCGGATTTGGGATTCATCTCCGGAAATGCCGTTCAGGGCGCATAGTTCTTTGAGATAATTCAGCATTCTGTACACCCCCTGAGATATTCGGCAATTAGTTTCCCGGTAGATTTGATATCATTCAGGTCAATGACTTCAACCGGTGTATGCATATAATATAAAGGTATCGAGACAGTGCAGGCTTTTACGCCTTTGCGGCAGATGGAAAAATCATCTGCATTGGTGCCGGTTTTGCCGGACATGACTTCAAACTGATAGGGAATATTTTTTTCAGCAGCAAGATAAGCCAAATCATGAGAAACTTTTCTTGACAGCGACGGGGAAAAGCCAATCATTGCGCCTTCGCCGGGCTTTCCTGTGCCTTTCGTACCATCTCCGGCAAAGGAAACATCCACAGCAAGGGCAATATCCGGATTGATGGCGAAACAGCCTGTTTTCGCGCCGCAGCCGTTGACTTCTTCCCGGTTTGAGAATAATACGCTGACTTTGCAGGGGAGTTTTTCTTTATAGATAAGGGAAAGCGTATACAGAATTGAAGCAATTCCGGCGCGGTCATCCAGTGAAGGCGATGTAAATCTGTCTCCGGCGAGTGTTCCGGTCACACCCGTGAAGGTCACGCTGTCACCCAGAGAAAGAATTTCTCTGAGTTCTTCCGCCGGATAGCCTGTATCAATCCGGACTTGTGTGATTTTCTGAACTTTTTCTTCTCCGCCGTTCAGGTGCGGGGGCAGAGTGGAGATAATGCCCGGAATGTCTTTCTTTCCGTGAAGAATAACTTTCTGAGCCGGAAACCATCTTCTGTCGAGTCCGCCGACATTTCCCACGCCGACAAAGCCGTCATCCGTGATTTCGGTCACAATCAAGCCTATCTGGTCAAGATGTGCATCCAGCATGACATGAGGGGCGTTTTCATCGGCGCATTCCAGAACGCCGATGACATTGCCGTTTTTTGTCTCTACGGAAGAACAGTATTTTTTCAGATAATAGGCAGATGTTTCTATCACAGAACTTTCATCTCCGGAAATGCCCTTTGCTTCGCAGAGAGAAGAAAGCATTTTGATAAGTGCAGAAGTTCTCATTCTGACAGCTCCTTTATGAGTCTCTTGAAATGCTGTCCGCGGATTTCAAAATTCGGATACCAGTCGAAACTTGCACATGCCGGGGAAAGTGTGACGATATCGCCGGGCTGTGCTTCTTTATGAGCAGTTTCGACGGCTTCTTCCATCGAGTTCACATGAATGATTTTCAATGCTTCCGGATTGTAATTTTTCGCGGAAGTGACTGCTTTTTCGATTTTATCGGCAGTCAGTCCCATCAGGATTAAAATCTT
This sequence comes from Ruminococcus sp. UBA4321, assembly GCA_002393815.1. Taxonomy (GTDB): domain Bacteria; phylum Bacillota; class Clostridia; order Oscillospirales; family Ruminococcaceae; genus UBA3855. The sequence goes on from DGUB01000134.1 coordinate 4,852, forward strand.
GACTTTATCGCAGACAGTTTCTGCCATCGGCTCGAACGGAATTTTCTTGTCATAGCCTCCGGCGAGGACAATCAGCTTCTGACTGAAGCTGTTCAGACCGGCGAGGACTCTGGTCGGACTGGTTGCGATACTGTCATTATAATATTTCACGCCGCCGAGTTCGCGGACGAATTCAATTCTGTGTTCCACGCCGCCGAATTCCTTAGCGACTTTGACAATGGCTTCGACCGGAACTTCACCCCAGAGGGCGGCAATCACGCCGAGGAAGTTTTCAACGTTATGCATTCCCGGAATGCGGATTTCATCTTTCTGAATGACGGGAGTGATTTCGCCGTTTTCGATATAGCATAACACGCCGTCTTCGCGCAGAAATGCGCCGCGTTCGGGAATTTCGCGTCTGGTGAACCAGTTGAGCTTTCCGCGGACGAGTCCGGCGAGGTCTTTTGTACCCTGATTATCGAGATTCAGAACCGTTCTGGAAAATGCATTCTGATGGGTGATTAAATTCGTCTTGGACTGCGTATATTCTTCCATCGTGCCATGTACATCCAGATGATTCGGCGTGATATTCGTGATTAAAGCCGTATCGGGAGATTTTCTCATAGAAATCAGCTGAAAACTGGAAAGTTCTACCACGGCGGCATCTTCTTCCTTGATTTCTTCGATAATCGGGAGAAGTGCGCGTCCGATATTACCGCCTTTATGGACAGTTTTTCCGGCTTCTGTAAGAATTTCGGCGATTAAGGTAGTCGAAGTGGATTTTCCGTCCGAACCGGTTACGCCGTAAATCTTACACGGACAGAGGTCGAAGAACACTTCCATTTCCGAGGTAATGACAACACCTGCCTGACGGGCTTTTGTCAGTGCCGGGTTATTGAAATACATGCCCGGCGTTCTAAATACGACATCAAAATCCGTCAGGGAATCCAGATAGTTTTCACCGAGAATAAATTTCACGCCAAGAGCGGATAATTCGTCATAGACTTGCTGAAATTTATCCGCGCTTCTCTTGTCGCAGACGGTGACGGGAATTTCCTTTTCCCGGAATTTCCTGATTAATTCCGTATGACTCACACCTGTACCGATGAAAGCCACTCTTTTCGATTTCATATCTTCAAAAAAAGCTTTAATTTTACTCATAACAGCCTCCTGTAACTACTTTAAAAATAATGTGTCATATTCTATTATAGCAGATTCTTTCTGAAAAATCAATGTTTTTCAGAAAAAACTTGACTTTTTATCAGAATTATGTTATTGTTATAATAGGACTTTAAAGTCTGATAGCAGAAAGGATGTGAATTTATATGGAATTATGTGCAGGACAGTACCGTTATCTGCTGTGCATCTACCGCATGGAGCATGAGAGAAACAGAATCCGCTGTGTCGATATCGCGAATGATTTAGGCGTAACCCGTCCCAGTGTCAGCAAAATGATGAAATGCATGGTTCGGATGGAACTTGTCGAGCCGGATTACTGCGAAGCCGTCAGATTAACGCCAATCGGAAAAGAAATTGCGGAACATTTCAACAAAGATTATGATATTACTTATGCATTCTTCCGGAGAATCCTGAAACTCTCCCCGGCGGAATCCAAGGAAAATGCGTTTTTATTTCTTTCGACATTCTCGGAGAATACCGTCAAGAAATTAGGCACGGTTACAAGCCGGAGCCTTGAACATATCAAGAAAAGCCATCCCGCAGAGAAAAAATAATTTTATTAAAGGAGAAATTTTTATGCCGTTTATCAATGTCAAGACAAATCAGAGTGTTTCCAAAGCACAGCAGGAAACCATCAAAGCCGGACTCGGAAAAGCCATCGCCACACTGCCCGGCAAATCCGAACAGTGGCTTATGGTCGGAATCGAACCAGAATATATTCTTTATCATCAGGGAACAGATGCTCCGGCTGCTATGGTAGAAGTACAGATTTTCGGAGGGGCTTCCGGTTCTGCTTACAGCAAACTGACCGGGCAAATCAGTGATATCCTGAATGCGGAACTTTCTATTCCGAAGAACAGAATCTATGTCAGCTATACTTCCACTCCGGACTGGGGTTTTAATGGAAGCAATTTCTAAAAAGCATAAAAAATCAGGAGTGTACAGCAGTGTACACTCCTTTTTTCCCGAATTTGCGTAATTGTAAAGCCATGGTTGACAGATTGTAAAGTCCGCTTGATTGCATATAACCGCCGAATCTGGTATACTGGAATCATGGAACACAGGTTCCGGAAATATTTTTCAGGAGGAAAGATTTATGATTTTCGCAGACAAATTAATCGAATTAAGAAAGAAGAACGGCATGTCTCAAGAGGAGCTTGCAGAACAGATGCAGGTCAGCCGTCAGTCGGTTTCTAAATGGGAAGGTGCGCAGTCCGTTCCGGATTTGAACCGTATCTTAAAATTATCAGAAATTTTCGGTGTCAGCACGGATTACTTATTAAAAGACGAACTCGAAACAGCTGTGACAGAACTGAATCCGGAAACGCTCAATGAAGAAAAAACGTTACATGCGGTTTCTCTGGAAGAAGCAGGAAAGTTTCTGGAAGTCAATCAGCAGTGTGCCGTTCTGACGGCGTTAGCTGTAGCATTGTTTATTCTGTCTCCGGCAGTGATAATTCTGCTGGAAACTGTCAATGAGATACTGGGTGTTATAGTGATGTGGGTGATGATTGCCCTCGGCGTAGTACTCTGTATTCTGTCAGGACAGAAAAGCAAGCCTTATGATTATCTTGCAGAAGAAAATCTCGATACGGCTTATGGCGTTTCCGGCATGGTGAAAGAACGTCAGAATGCCTATGCTGTCAGACATACGATTGAAATCGTCATTGGTGTACTGTTCTGTATTCTGAGTGTGATTCCGGTTCTGGTGTCCGAAACGGAAATCAGTGCTGCTTTACTGCTTGTAATGATTTCGGCAGGGGTATTCCTGTTAGTGAAAACCGGAAGAATTTCCGGCGGATTCAAGAAACTGCTCGAAGAAGACAGATATTCCAGAACCGAAAAAGTCGGCAGACAGAAAACAAGCTGGATTGCAGGCGTTTACTGGCTGACTGCAACAGCCGTTTATCTAGCATGGAGTTTTCTTTCCGGCAGATGGGACATCACATGGATAGTATGGGCGATTTCCGGCATCCTGTTTGCGGTTGTGATGATTCTTGCAAAGCAGTTCCGGAAATAAAAATATCTGCCGTACTCGTCGCGGAGTACGGCAGTTTTGATTTAATTACTATAATTCTTCAATAGAATTTCCGACAATCCATGGAAGATAGGCATAAAAGTCGAGCTGTAAAGCAGGACGGGGAAAATCATCCGGCACTAAGTCATGCTTGTCAGAAATACAGTATTGAAAATAATCCGGCAGTTCCGGAAAAACTTCCGGCGGCTGAATCAGATTTTCCGGCTGATGTACGATTGTTCCGACTACATAGTACATTCCCATATAAAGAATTGCTTCCTGATTCTGATATTCTGTTACAATAGGATAACTTAATTCGGAAAAATACCGCATATCTTCAATACCAATTTTCCGGAACGCTTCTCGGATTGCAGGATTGCAGCGTTTTGTCCAGTGCTTGAAATTCTTGCATCCTGAACAACGACAATAATCGGGAGAGTAGATAATTTTATTTTTATGATAGGATTTTGTTTTTTCCAAATCAATATCAGCAATAGTATTTTCAAACCTGAATAACATGATTAATTAATATAATTCTCCATCGAGGCGGCAATCATCCACGGAATATAGGCACAGACTTCAATCTGCAAAATATCTTCCGGAAAGCCAGGAAGAGCCGGACTGATATACTCCGGAATGAAAATTCCGAAACTGTCCGTCAGTTTCCAGTCAGAGTTTGCGCCGTATTCGATAATTCTGCCGACAACATGATAAAATCCGCCGTATAACATGCCGTTATGACGCTTATAATCTTCTTTTTTCGTCCCGAACG
>DGUB01000017.1:0-12212 GCA_002393815.1 Ruminococcus sp. UBA4321
CCATTAGCTGAAATTTCCGGAATTCTGCTAATGGATTAGCTGTGAGCCTTTCCGCGTGTTTGGTTTCTCTTATAGAAAGAGAAGAAGCGGACTGATTAGCTGGCTAATCAAATCCGCTTCATTTTCGAGACGTCCACGAGAGGATTCGAACCTCCGAACTACCGCTTAGGAGGCGGTCGCTCTATCCAGCTGAGCTACAGAAACATGTATTTGTGCTGTATTTTTTATTATAGCATATCTTTCCGGAAAATGCAAGAAAATTTTCGTGTTTTTGATACGATTTGTGCAATATGCCGGAAACCGCAACATGAATGCGTCATTTCAGAGCAGAAAATCTTCCACGTTCTGTGCATTTTGTCTGAAAATCTGAATAGTTACCGTTTTGTAACAAATAGAAAAATCAGACATTTTTACTGTCATTCTGCACAGAAAATTATCAACGGTTTTGTGCAGAATATTCAAGAAAAGTGAAAGAATGGTTTTTTGTATTGACATTCTGCAAGATTTGGTGTATATTTATGTTAGTGAAGCAATTACAAGAGATTGAATAATGAAGGTGTAACAGTGGTTTCAATTAAAGATATTGCTGAAGCATGCGGGGTCTCTACCGCAACCGTCAGCAAGGCACTGAATGACCGGGATGATGTCAATCCCGCCACAAAAGAACGGGTGCAGGAAACTGCCAAGCTCCTCGGCTATCTGCCGAACGCCATGGCAAGAGCACTCAAAACCAAGAAAACCTATAATATAGGTGTTCTGATGGTGGACAAGGCACAGAGCGGTCTGAAACATCATTATTTTGCCTCGATTCTTGACAGTTTCAAAGTAGTCATGGAACGCAGCGGCTATGACCTGACGTTCATCAGCAATCAAATTGGCAGTCAGACATGTTCCTATTATGAACATTGTCAGTACCGCAATGTAGACGGCGTACTTGCTGCCTGTGTGGATTTCCGCACACCGGAAGTACAGACTCTGCTTTCCAGTGATTTGCCGGTTGTCTCGATTGACTATGTTTCGGAGTACGGATGCACCGTTGCTTCGGATAACGCCGAGGGCATCCACAGGGCTGTGGAATATGCACTGCAGAGAGGACATAAAGAAATTGCTTACATTTATGGTGACGATTCACAGGTCACGGAAATCCGCCGTGAGGCATTCCGGGATACCATGTTTGAACATCACTGTGAAGTCAGAAATCAGTTCGTCCGTCAGGGAAAATATCTGACTCCTGAAATCGCCTACCGGCTGACACAGGAACTCCTGACAGACAGCGAACAAAGACCCACCTGCATTTTATATCCCGATGATATCTGTGCCATTGCCGGCATCGCGGCAATTACAGACTGTCACCTGGAAGCCGGAAAAGATGTGTCCGTGATTGGCTATGACGGCAATCCCGTATTGAGAATGCTCCGTCCCAATCTGACCACCATCCAGCAGGATACCGATGCAATGGGTGTGAAGTCCGCGGAACTGATGCTGAAACTGCTCCGCAAAGAGCAAATCGCCCGCGCAGAAAGAATTGTCTACTGTCAAGGACAGCTTCTGGAAGGCGAAACAGTCGCACAGCTGTAAAAGCTGTCGGAATCACCCAGACATATTATATTTCAAAAGGGAAATATAATAGATATATCTTAAGGAGGAAAATACCAATGAGCAAATTAACAAGAACACTGGCTCTGCTCGCATCTATCGCAGTTGTGTCTACTGCATTTGTAGCTTGCGGCGGCAACACAGAATCTACAAGCAGCGCAGGCGGCAACACCAGTTCCGCAGCACCTGCTGAAAACAACAGCAGCGAAGCAGGCGGCGAATCCAGCGCAGAAGCAGGCGGCGAATCCAGCGCAGAAGCAGGCGGCGAATCCAGTGCAGAAGGCGGCGAATCCAGCGCAGAAGGTGGCGAAGCAGGCGGCGAACTCGAAGCAGGTGCCGTAAATCTGCCCGATACTGACGACACCCTGACAATCGTTTGCTGGACAGATGCTGACCTTCAGAACATGTTCGATGTATATGCAAATCATTCCGATGCAAATGTTGTATATCAGAACTGCGGCGATAATGGTTCTGCTGCTTCCACACAGTATGCTACTTATCTGAACAGCGGCGATGACGTTGACCTGTTCGTTGCAGAAGCTGGCTGGATTCTGAACTACATCAATGATGACAGCATGTCCGCTCCTCTGTCTGACCTCGGCATTACTGCTGATGACTACAAGGATGCTTATCAGTACACTGTTGAAATCGGTACCGACAACAACGGCGTTCTGAAGGCTGCTTCCTGGCAGGCTGCTGCAGGCGGTTATGCTTACAACACCACACTGGCTGAACAGTATCTGGGCGTAACTTCTGCTGATGACATGCAGGCTAAAATCGCTGACTGGGATAAGTTCGCTGCTACTGCTGAAGAGCTGAAGACAGCTTCTGAAGGCAAGGTAACAATGGCTGCTACTATCGGCGGTCTGTGGCAGGCATTCTCCACAGCTAAGAACGCTGCATGGGTTAAGGACGGCGCAATCCAGACAGATGTTGCCAAGGAATTCACTGACATGGTTAAGGGCTATGTAGACAACGGCTATGTAAACCCGAACGTTGAACAGTGGACAACTGACTGGACAAACGTTGGTCTCCAGGGCGAAACTCTCGGCTACTTCTACTCCACATGGTGCCTCGGTGAAGGTGCTCAGCTGGAACAGAACGGCGGCACAGACGGCAACTGGAACATTGTTATCGGTCCGCAGGAATTCTTCTGGGGCGGTTCTTGGCTGTGCGTATCCCCGAACTGCAACACAGCTACCGAAGCTTCCAAGTTTGTAAAGGCATTCACAACAGACGCTTCCATCATGGAAGAATATGCTCTGTATTCCGGCGACTTCACCAACAACAAGGTTGCTATGGACAAGATTGTTGCCGATGGTTCCAACTCCAACCCGCTGCTCGGCGGTCAGGACCAGTTCGCTATCCTGTCTGACGTTGCTGCCGGCATCAAGATGAGCGACTCCATCACAAAGTATGACCAGGGTCTGAAGGACACCTTCCTGGATACTCTGAAGAAGAATATCTCTTCTGACACAGACACAATCATCTCTACATTCACATCTCAGGCTCTGGCTGATAACCCTGACCTGACTGCATAATCCAGAGATTGTGACATAAAATTCTTAAAAAAATATATACAGCCTGTGGGGGCAAACTATGCCCTCATAGGCAGTATGTCGTATCTATTACTATTTGAGAGGGTGAAAGTTAATGGCGTCTGCTGCTCAAAGCCGCATTAAGTCCATCAGCTATGCTAAATATGGTTATATGTTTATTGCACCTTTTTTCCTTGTGTATTGCTTTTTCCAGATTTGGCCGCTGATTTACACGTTTATTTTATCATTCAAAGGCAACCAGGCTAACTACACACAGTTTGTAGGACTGGACAACTATTCTCAGATTCTCTTCGGTACAGGTTCTTCGCAGGGTTCTGCTGCTGTACATGAAGAATTCGCCCGTTCGCTCGGCAACACGTTTGTTCTCTGGTTCGGTAACTTTATTCCGCAGATTCTTCTTTCTCTGCTGCTGGCAGTATGGTTCACCGATGCCAAAGTAAAACTTCCCGGCAAGGGCTTCTTTAAAATCGTAATGTACATGCCGAATATCATCACTGCTGCTTCCGTAGCTGCTCTGTATGTAAACCTGTTCGGTGACTCCAAGTATTATTTCGTCAATGCAACTCTCATGAAACTGGGCATGATTTCCGAACCGGTACAGTTCGTTGCAGGCATCACCGCTTCCAAAGTTATGGTAATGTTCATTCAGACATGGCTGTGGTTCGGTAACACGATGATTATGCTGATGTCCGGTATTATGGGTATCAGTCCGTCCCTGTTTGAAGCTGCTGATATCGACGGTGCAAACTCCACACAGCAGTTCTTCAAGATTACACTTCCTCTGCTCCAGCCCATCATGGTTTACACTCTCGTAACTTCCATGATTGGTGGTCTTCAGATGTTCGACCTGCCGTATCTGTATCACAACGGCGCAAACTTCTCCAAGCAGCTCGAAACCGTTGCTGTTTACATTTACTACAACTTCAACAAGGGTACTGTTGAACAGGCGAACTACGGCTATGCCGGTGCGGCTTCCATCATTATCTTTGCGATTACCGCTGTACTGGGTTCTATTACCTTCTACATGAACCGCGACAAGGACGCTATCGCCAAGAAGAAACAGCGCAAGAAGGCTGAAAAACAGATGAAAGCGAAAATGAAGCAAGGAGGTCTGTCCATATGAGCACAAAAAGCCAGTACGGAGAAGTAAAAGACGATTACCATAAGAAAATTATGGCGAAATCCATTGCGATTTTAGTCGTCTGCATTCTTCTGACATTAATCTGCTTAGTCCCGATTTATATCCTGATTGTCAATTCCACACACTCCAGCAATGACCTTGCGCAGAACCCGTCAAGATTCTTCTTCGGCGCACATCTGGGTGACAACATCAAAACTCTGATGAATAATCTGCCGGAAGATGCCGGAAAAGCTGCAAAGCGTGTTGCTGCACAGTATTCTTCCGCATTCAATCTGGGCAAAGGTTATCTGAACAGCCTGATTATTGCAGGTTTTTCCACAGTGCTGACCGTATTCTTCTCTGCTATGACAGCATATGGTCTGACTGTTTATGAATTCAAACTCAACAGTGCAGCTTATACTTTCATCATCGGCGTTATGATGATTCCGGTACAGGTATCTTCTGCCGGTTTCGTAAGATTCATGTATTCCCTGCATTTAATCAACAGCTTTATTCCGCTGATTGTTCCTGCTATTGCGGCACCTGCGGTTATCTTCTTCATGGTATCCTACATGAAGTCAAGCTTCCCGCTGGAAATCGTAGAAGCTGCCAGAATTGACGGCTGTACCGAATTCCGTACATTCGTAACGATTGCCATCCCGATGATGAAGCCTGCTATTGCAGTTCAGGCAATCTTCGCATTCGTTGCAAACTGGAACAACTACTATACACAGAACATGATTCTGAAAAATGCAGATTATGCAACTGTGCCGATTATGGTTTCCAAAGTACTTGCATTCGACAAGAACGTGGATAACGGTGTAAACTATCTCTGTATCACACTGTCTATTCTGCCGATTGTTGTTGTATACTTCATCCTGTCCAAGTTCATCATCGCTGGTGTAGCTCTGGGCGGCGTTAAGGAATAATTCTCATCCGGGAATTATTTCCGGAAACTGCAAACATCCAAAAAATTTACCGCCTGTCGCGCGACAGGCGGTTTTTTTATGGTTAAATCAATGACATCTGGTTGGCTTCTTCCAGATTTTTGCCGGCTTTTCCGATTGCCGGAATGTTCTGCACACGATATTTTTCCAGATGCGGAATACGTTCCGGAGCCGGAATTTCTGCTGAAATCACCTGCTGTTTTCCCTTGACTGTCATCACCTGAATGCCCTGTGAACTTCTGGTTGACTTCTCTGTAATCAGTTCTGTATTGATAAGAACTGCCTTATTCGCATCCGAACGGAGCAGAATATCAGTATCTTCCGTCAGGTACAGCATTGTCAGAATAGGAGACTTGTCCGAGAATGCCGCAGTCAGCTTTTTCCGGTTGGTCTTCGTCATATATGCCGAAAGCGGAATTTTCGAGATTTTGCCGTTCTCGAAAATAAACAGCAGTTTTCCCTGATAATCCGCCGTTGCCGTCATGCCGATAATTCTTTCTTCTTCCTCGAATCCGAGCTTGACAGGAATGTAATCGCCGAGCAGACTGGCTTTTCCGTCCTCGAACGCGCTCGCCCGGACTTTGTAAACCTGTGCTTTGTTCGTGAAGAATAATAATTCAGTTTTATTGGTGGCTTCAGTCTGCTGAAAGATGCAGTCTCCCTCTTTGACTTTCTGCTCACCGCTCATGCGGAGGGAAAGCGGTGTAATCTTCTTAAAATAGCCCTCTTTTGTCAGGAATAAGTGTACGGCATAATCCGGCGTATCATCTTCGGCAGGAGCTTCCTCTTCTTCATTGACATAACAGAACATGGTTTTCCGGGGCTGACCGTATTTTTTCGCCGTGTCTTTCAGTTCTTTAATAATAATCTTCTGAATGCGCTCCGGTCTGGAAAGAATATCTTCCATATCGGCAATTTCATCTTTCAGATTATCGACATCGGAAATCTTGTTCAGAATATATTCCCGGTTCAGATGGCGGAGTTTGATTTCTGCAACATATTCCGCCTGAATTTCGTTTAACTCGAAACCCTTCATCAGATTTTCAATAACCTGCGCTTCTTTGGCGGTTTCTCTGATAATCGCGATAGCTTTGTCAATATCCAGCAGAATCTTTTTCAGACCGAGCAGAAGATGCAGTTTTTCTTTTTTCTTCTGTAAATCGAACGAAACGCGCCGTTTTACGCATTCATGCCGGAATGCCGTCCATTCTTCGAGAATCTCACGGATTCCCATCACCTTCGGCGTGTTGCCGATTAAGATATTGAAATTACAGCCGAAACTGTCCTGTAACGGTGTCAGACGGAATAATTTCTGCATCAGCTTTTCCGGGTCAGTATTTCTCTTGATATCAATCGCCAGCCGGAAACCGTTCACGTCGATTTCATCACGGGCGTAGGTGACTTCCCGGAGTTTTCCGGCTTTGCTGAGTTCGGTAATTTTATCCTTAATCGCTTCGAGCGTCGTTGTATAGGGAATTTCCGTTACTTCGATACAGCCGGCAGCCTTGTCATAATTCCACTTGGAACGGAGTTTCAGGCTTCCTCTGCCGGTTTCGTAAACCTTCCGGAGTTCGGCTTCATCATAGAGCAGAAAACCTCCGCCGGGGAAATCGGGACCCTTTAAAGTAGATAAAATATCATGCTCCGGATTCTTGATTAGTTCGATACAGGTTTCGCAGAGTTCCGCCAGATTGAACGGACAAATATTGCTTGCCATAGATACCGCAATACCCATATTCGCGTTGACCAGAATCGACGGGAATGTCGCCGGAAGCAGGGACGGTTCGAGCATTGTATTATCATAATTCGGGATGAAATCAACAGTTTCCTTGTCGATTTCGCTGAACAGAGCCTCGCAGATTGGCGAAAGTTTAACTTCCGTATATCTCGAAGCCGCAAACGCCATGTCTCTGGAATAATGCTTTCCGAAATTGCCCTTAGAATCGACATACGGATGCAGTAAGCATTCATTCGCGCGTGTCAGACGAACCATTGTTTCATAGATAGCCTGGTCGCCGTGCGGATTCAGACGCATAGTTTGACCGACAACATTCGCGGATTTCGTTCTTGCGCCGTTCAGAAGCCCCATTTTATACATTGTATATAATAACTTTCTGTGCGACGGCTTGAAACCGTCGATTTCCGGCAACGCTCTGGAGATGATAACGCTCATCGCATACGGAAGATAATTCTTTTCGAGCGTATCGGTGATTTCTTCCTCTTGTGTAATACCGGCATTCTCAAACCATGCGTCAAGCATGGGCTTTGGTCTTGCGGATGGAACTGCTTTTTTTCTTGCCATGAAATAATCCCTTTCTCTCGTAAATTTTGTGACTTTATTATCTTAGCACATTTATTTCAATCCGCAGAGGTATTATGTCTAGTGTTTCCTCTGAATTATGTCCTGTTTATCATATCATATTTGAAAGGATTTGTCAAGCGCAATTCCGGTTAATCTTTATGCAGATATTTTGAAAACACTCCGGAAATTACGACAGCACTCACCAGCATAACTATAGAAAGCGGAATCCAGACAAACCACAGTCCAAACCAGAAATCAATGTTCGGAAAGCCGTAAGATGCCGTATACTCTGCATTGAACCATGCAAACAGCTTTTCATATATCTGAAACAAATCCGCCAGTATCAGAAATACCGGAAAACTACAGCAGGCAATTTTTGATTTTTCTTTCCGGTCGGAGGATTCCGGCGCGTTCAGCAGAAAGAACAGCAGGAAAAAAGAAATCAGATACGCAGAAATTGTTATCAGATGCCCTGTCACAAATCCGATAATACTGCAAATTACCGGAAGCATTCCGGCGGTCAGACCGCAGAGAATATTTTTATCAGAAGTATCAAGTTTCATAAAATTCCTTTCCCTGCCATGTATCGAGCTGAGCCTGTAACTTATCAATACCGCCGAGCGTTCTGATTTTGTCCATACTCCACAGCGGAGCGAGCAGTTTCGCCTTTTCGCCGTCACCAGTTACTCGTTCGATAACCGTTTCCGGAGGAAATAATTCAAGCTGTTTCACGACTGTGAAAATATAATCTTCCTGCTTCATGGGCGAATATTCGCCGGACTGATATAAATCCGCATATCTGGTATCTTTCAGAATGTGCAGAAGCTGAATTTTTACCGCCTGCGGTTTTAACTTTCCGAGCGTTTCGGCAGTCCGGAGCATATCAGAAAGATTCTCCTGATACAGTCCGTTGATGATATGCAGACAAGTCCGGATATTCAGATTTTGCAGTTTGTGATAGCTTTCCAGAAATTCAGAAAATAAATATCCTCGTCCGAAAGCTTCTGCTGTCCGGTCGTGAACAGTCTGCAAGCCGAGTTCTACAGTCAGATAAGTTCTCTGATTCAAATCAGAAAGATAATCCAGAACTTCATTCGGAAGGCAGTCCGGTCTTGTACCTATCGAAAGTCCGATAATTCGGGGAAAAGAAATCGCCTGTTCAAAGAGATTCCGGAGATAATCAACAGGCGCGTAAGTATTTGTATGTACCTGAAAATAGGCGATAGCTTCAGCATCAGGATTCTGTTTCCGGATTCTGGAAAGTTCAAGTGTCAACTGTTCCTGTAAGGGTAAAGCCTTCGTGAAAGCACCGCTTCCGCCGTCGCAGAACGCGCAGCCCTGAAAGCCTTTAGTGCCGTCCAGATTCGGACAGGTAAAGCCGCCGTTCAGGACGGCTTTATAAACCCTGTGCCCGAATCTGTGCTTATTATAATAGAAGAGAGAATGATAGCGTTTATTATCATCTGAATAGGGAAATTTACTTGACATTGCAAATCAGCTCCCATGCGGAAAGATTCAGAGTATCATAGAAATCGGATTGAATTTCTTCTTTTTTATTCTGCATCATCTGAATGATGCTTTCATCTCTGTTTTCCTGAAAATACAGCTGAATCAAATCCCCTCTGTCATAGAAAGACAAAGCCGCCCATGCATCCGGAGACATCTTTTTCACAACATTGAAATCAAATTCTTCCAGATTTCCGGCAAGATACTGATTGGCATTATATCTGGTAATCCATTCATCAGGACGGGAGAACACCAGAATTCCGAACATCACGGTAAAGACGATATAGGCAACTTTTCCGATATTCAGCGAATATCTGAATTGTCTGATAATCAGCACCATAAAGCCGATAACCAGAAGGAACATGAACCATGTTGTATAAATTCTCATCCGTGTCATGCCGTAGTATCTGATATACAGGAGCATTTTCGCGATAGCTGTTCCGGCTAAGAACAGAGAGCAGAAGCACAGGAAAATACTGTAGATTTTCAGCATCAGGGGCTTGACAGAGCCTGTCATTCTTGCGAACAAGCCGATTGCGGCAATCACAGCAAGATTAATCACGCATACCCAGCATAATTCAAAGAAGCCTTTTCTGGCGTATTCGGCATAGGTGAAGCCTTCGGCAAGCGTTCCGGTAAAGCCGCCGATAAAATACTGCATCTGCGAAATGAAATACAGAACATACAGCACACAGACCGGAGTAACTGCGGCATACAGCATCATATTCGGGATAAAGCGCATTCCTTCGGTTTTCTTTTCGCAGGTTTCGGAATCGAGCATAATCGTCTTGTGTGTGGCACTGTACATGCTGCTGAAAATCGCACAGCCGATTAAAATCCCGAATAATAACTGCGGAACAAGAATCAGCAAATCTTCCGGCGGAATTTTCAGGAAGTTTCCGAGCAGAGCGGACATGTTTTCATCTGCCTGACAGAGCAGGGAAGCCACAATACAGGTTAAGGGCAGGGCAATCAGCAGACCGCCGAGAATATATCCGGCATTTTTCCATGCAGTGTTGCCTTTCGACTGCTTGACGGCATCGAAACATTTTCCGAACTCTGACAGAGGCATTGCCAGTGCGGAAAGCGGCAGTGCTTCCGGCAGAAACCGGAGAACCGTATTTAAAGAACTGCTTACACCGAGCAGAAAAATTCCGCTGTCGAGAATCAGAAATAAAGTTGTGAGAACTTTCATCGTCTGATTTGCTGTAATAAAATATGCACAGGAAAACAGATACATTGTGATAATCACGAACTTTTCGGATTTGGTGAACGTCTTTCCGGAATTCTTCACGAAGATAACTTCGACTGTAATCAGAAGCCAGTAGAATAAAGTCGTGAAAATACCTGTTTCATGATAGAGTGTAAAACGGATAAACAGGAATCCGGCGAGCATTGCCAGAAATGCGCAGACCTGTTCTGTTTTCGAGTAGTGAACTTCCGGTTTCGGCTGAACCGGAACAGCCTGCGGAGGGGTATTCAGAATGCCCTGATAGTTTGGGTCATACAGATTCTGATAATTATTCTGATTTGTCTGATTCTGTTCGTTCATGATAATGCCTCCTGTTCTTCTTCGTCTTCGTCGTCGAAATCGTCCTGCAAATCCGCGCTGACGTTCTGGCTCAGAATCTGATACTGTGCAACGGTCTGCGAATTGAAATCTTTCAGGTGTCCGGTACTGGTAATATTTTCAGGGGAAAGATTTCCGGTGCATAACATCGCGAACATCATCGCGGAAAAGAATACTTTGCTCATGGTAAAAAACTCCTTTTTAAATATATTTTTCAGATATGCAAAATAGGTTTAATATTTTCAGTTTTGAGGGTTCATTTTCTTTCTGACAAGAATTCCAAGATAAATCAATATCATTCCGGCAATATAGCACAGAATATCCATCCAGCTGAAACTTGTGCCGATGATAATGCTCATCAGACTGCCGCGCTCAAATCCTAATCTGTCGCTCAAATGAAAGTATTGAGCCGTTTCAGCTAAGAAGCCGATACAGCACATCAGGAAGGGCATCAGCCGCGGCAGAACTTTCAGAAAAATCCGAACTAAGCAGTATATCAGGGGTATCACCAGAATGTCACCGCCGTAAGCTCTCAGCCAGTGAAAATTCTTGAATACGCTTCCAATCAGAATTTCTGTTATCAGCAGAACCGCCGACCAGATAAAATAATACTTTCTTTCAGATTTCGTCTGCACGGGAATCCTCCTTCCGGAATTCCAGAATATCCGCCGGCTGACAGTCAAGGACTTCGCAAAGCTTTTCCAGTGTGGAAAAGCGGATAGCCTTTGCTTTCCCAGTTTTCAGAATCGAAAGATTCGCCGGAGTAATCTCAATTTTTTTTGCCAAATCTCCGGAAGAGATTTTTCTTTTTGCCATCATGACATCCAGATTCACAATAATCGGCATAATAAAGCATCTCCTCCAATCAGATAGTATAGTCGTTTTCTTCCTGAATTTCCACGGCACGGACAAAGACGTTTTTCAGGACTCTCAGAACCAGCCCGAAGAATGCCGCCGCAAATGCAACCAGAAATCCCAGATACCTCCAGAATCCGAAAATTCCGAACGGAATCGCAACCAGCAGACAGCACCAGGAAATATAACGCAGATGCTTGCAGTTTTCCATCTTGAAAACAATATCATTCTTGATATTGCTTAACAGCCTGTGCAGATGATATAAACAAACTTCTCCGCATATCGCCGATAAATACAGACAGATACTCAGCGGCAGAAAAATAGAAGTTTTCAGAAGTCCGACACCGTCCGGAGAAACAATTTCATACCAGCGTACCATAACCGGCACACATAAAGCAAGGACGATAATCAGTACAAATAAAATTCTGACTAATAAAATTGACAGGTTCAGGGACTTATCCTGATTCCACATAGTGCAGTAACACCCTTTCCGGATTTTTCTATATTATAGCACATAATTT
Source organism: Ruminococcus sp. UBA4321 (assembly GCA_002393815.1). Taxonomy (GTDB): domain Bacteria; phylum Bacillota; class Clostridia; order Oscillospirales; family Ruminococcaceae; genus UBA3855. The sequence goes on from DGUB01000017.1 coordinate 11,977, forward strand.
ATCATTTGTCAAGACTTTTTTATCGAAAAACGATATATTTTTTCTGAATTTCAAAAACATATTAAAAACCAGGAAATTTTACACAAAAACGGGCATACATTGCTTGACAAATCCGGTAAAATATGCTATACTGAAATTAATTCAGAGAGATAATTTATCAAAGATTAGCAAGACCCCCCCCGCCTCTTAGGCGGGGGATGAATTGCGTCCGCCCTCTTGACAGATTACCCAAAATA
>DGUB01000017.1:12286-13413 GCA_002393815.1 Ruminococcus sp. UBA4321
AAAAGAACCGTGGGACACACGGGGGTAGCTCGCTTATGCTTAGTACGCTGGTACTATCGAACGAGAACCAAACCTGTCAGCGAGGGAAAGCCCTCGCCTCTACAGGCGGGGGAGGATGTCACCTGAAATTTCATGTTGAAAGGAAGTTTTTCCAATGGCAATGTTTGACAAGCTGCTTGCAAATCTGAAAGCAGGCAGAAAAAAAATCGTATTCACAGAAGGTACTGACGCAAGAATTCTCTCTGCGGCTTCCAGACTGTTAGCAGAAGACCTTATGGATGTGATTCTGTGCGGCAATGTGGATGATGTCAGAAAAGCTGCTGCTAATGGCGGTTTCAATATCGACAAGGCAGAAATCCTTGACCCGCTGACTTATCCGGAAATGGATGCTATGGTTTCTACTATGGTAGAACTCCGCAAGGGCAAAATGTCCGAGGAAGAATGCAGAACAGCTCTCCAGAAATCCAACTATTTTGGCACAATGCTGGTAAAAATCGGCAAGGCAGATGCGCTGCTCGGCGGTGCAACTTACTCTACAGCTGATACCGTAAGACCTGCCCTCCAGCTCGTCAAGACAAAGAAAGGCTCTAATCTGGTAAGTTCTTCTTTTATTCTGTTCCGTGAAGTCAACGGCGAAGAAGAAAAAATTGCAATGGGTGACTGTGCTATCAATCTGGGCTATTCTGACAGACTCGACAAAGAAGGCAATGTTGTTCTGACTGCTGCACAACAGTTGGCAGAAGTTGCTGTCGAAACTGCCAAGACTGCTGCTTATTTCGGCATTGACCCGAAAGTTGCTGTTTTGAGCTTCTCAACTTATGGTTCTGGTAAAGGCGGCACAGTGCAGTTAAGCCATGATGCTGTTATCGAAGCAAGAAAGATTGACCCGGAACTGACAATTGACGGCGAATTCCAGTTTGATGCGGCTGTTTCCAAGGAAGTGGCTGCTGTCAAGTGTCCGGATTCCAAAGTTGCCGGACAGGCGAACACCTTTATTTTCCCGCTTATCGAAGCCGGAAATATCGGCTATAAAATTGCACAGAGACTGGGCGGCTTTGCGGCATACGGTCCGATTCTTCAGGGCTTGAATGCGCCTATCAATGACCTTTCCAGAGGCTGTGACGCTG
>DGUB01000069.1 GCA_002393815.1 Ruminococcus sp. UBA4321
GGCAACAACACCTCCGGAAGCCATAAGCTCAACAGTTCCATCGCACAGGCTTACTATGCGAAGAAACAGGGCTTGAAAGGTGTCACGACTGAAACCGGTGCAGGACAGTGGGGAACTGCGCTTGCTATGGCTTGTGCTTACTTCGGACTGGACTGCAAAGTGTTCATGGTAAAGTGTTCTTATGAACAGAAGCCTTTCCGCCGTGAAGTGATGAGAACTTACGGCGCGGATGTCACCCCGTCACCGTCCGAAACTACCGAAGTCGGCAGAAAGATTTTGCAGGAATTCCCCGGCACAAGCGGTTCTCTGGGCTGTGCAATCTCCGAAGCTGTCGAAGCCGCTGTCACAAACGAAGGCTATCGCTATGTACTCGGTTCGGTGCTGTCTCAGGTGCTTCTGCATCAATCGATTATCGGTCTGGAATCCATGGCGGCTTGTGACAAGTACGGCATCAAGCCGGATATCATTATCGGCTGTGCCGGCGGCGGCTCGAATCTGGGCGGTCTGATTTCTCCGTTCATGGGCAGAAAGCTCCGCGGCGAAGCAGATTATAAGTTTATCGCTGTCGAACCGGCTTCCTGTCCGTCCCTGACGCGCGGCAAGTATGTCTATGACTTCTGCGACACTGGAAAGGTTTGCCCGCTCGCGAAGATGTACACCCTCGGAAGCGGCTTCATTCCGTCCCCGAACCATGCAGGCGGTCTGCGCTATCACGGTATGAGCAGCGTTCTTTCCGAACTCTATGATGAAGGTCTGATGGAAGCCAGAAGCGTTGAACAGACAGCTGTTTTCGCTGCCGCTCAGCAGTTCGCAAGAATCGAAGGCACGCTTCCGGCTCCGGAAAGCAGCCATGCTATCAGAGTCGCTATCGACGAAGCTCTCAAGTGCAAGGAAACCGGAGAAGAAAAGACTATCTTGTTCGGTCTGACCGGTACAGGCTATTTCGATATGGTTGCTTATCAGAAATTCAATGACGGCGTGATGTCCGACTATATCCCGACGGATGAAGACTTAGCCAAGGGCTTTGCCAATCTGCCGGAAGTAAAGTAATCATGGGAAAACTGAAAATAACCGGAAATGCCGAAAGAAAATTTTCATGTGATGCAATGAAAGTAACGCTTACTTTTTCAGCATCAGAAAAAACAACTGCTCTTGCTGCTAAAACAGTGAGAGAACACTGTGAAAATTTTCTGCTTATTTTGCAGGAACAGGGGATTGCAATTTCAGATATCAGTCTGGAAGATGATTCTGTCGAAGAAGATGAACTGGAAAACGGCTTGGAAATCGCTATGGCAAGGCGAGAAATCTCATTGAAAACAAGTTATCATATGCCTTTTATAAATCAGCTGAATGAATTAATCAGCACGGTTTCCTATAACGTTTATCTTGGTACAAATTTCTATATTTCCAATATGCCGGAAGTGCGCAGACAACTCCTGAAAGAAGCTGTCGAGGATTCCAGAAACCAAGCACAAATGATTGCAGATATGATGGGGCAGAAAATTACCGGTATTGAAAAAGTGACAAAAAATGATTTCCATAACGATATGCTTTGGATGTGCCAGGAAAACGAATACGGCGGTTGCCGTTCCAAACTCAGCATTTCTGACCAGCTGAAGTCTCCTGAACGTACAGAATCTGAACATGTTGAAGTCGTCTGGAATATCGAATAATTACTAGAATCCTGTCGAAAAACTCCTGCTTTCTGCGGGAGTTTTTCTGATTTATACGGAAAATACTGTCCGGGAAGACAAAAATTCTGTTAAATTTTACGTTTTTGTAAATTCTTCCAAAAAAAGCTTGACAAATTGTCAGGAACGTGATAGAATGATGATAGCAAAAGCAAATCCAAAATCTGACATACAAAAATCATGGAGGGATTTCTATGGAAAAAATTATCGGAGGAATCAAGCGTGACTGTTATCCGGTCACCCCGGCGCAGATGGTGCATATGTACACGTTACAGCTCAGCCCGTCTGACGAAATCGTCAATATCGGAACAGGACAGTTTTTCCAGTTCGAGATGAATATCGCCGCGCTCAGAGAAGCACTCAACCGTGCAATTGAACGCTGTGAATCCATGCGTCTGCGCCTCTGGAAAGACCCCGAAACCGGAGAACTCTGGCAGTATGTCATGCCCTATAAAAATCAGTATTTTGAATATTATGATTTTTCGGCATGGAATGAGGACAAGGCGCACAAAGTCATGCAGAAATGGACTTCCCAGCCGTTTGATACTTACCGCGGAGAACTTTCCAGAATCGTGATTGTTTCCATGCCGGACGGCTATAACGGTTTCTATCTGAATGTGCATCATGTGTGCATGGATTCCGGGTCGGTGATTACGTTCGTGAAAGATGTCATGAGCATTTACTGCTACCTGATGTATAACATGCCGTATCCGTCCCCGATGACTTCTTATCTCGAATCTGTCAGGAAAGATATGGAATACGACGGCAGTAAGAAACAGTCCCGTGATATGGCTTACTGGCACAGCAAGTTTGCTGAACCCGAACCGATGTATACCGACTTTACAGGCTTCGGAAGATTGCAGGAACTCCGTCAGAAAAGCGGAAATCCCAATCAGAGATGGGGGCTTCTGCCGACTCCCGATGCACAGGGAAATACTATCGTCTATGAACTCAGCAAGGAATCGACTGATAAAATTCTGGAGTTTGCACAGGCGCATGAACTGCCTGTCAGCGTGGTGATTCTTCACGCTATCCGGACAGTACTGTCAAAATTCAATCATAATGAAAAAGATATTACCATCAAGAACTTTGTCAGCAGACGTTCGACTGTGTTAAACAAGAAGTGCGGCGGTGTCAGAATGAACTGCTTCCCCCTGAGAACCATCGTAGAACCGACGGCAACCGTTCTCGAATCCATGCAGATTATCAAGAAGGAACAGCAGGATATGTTCTTACATGCCGACTATCCGACATTAAGATGCTACTATGAACAGAGAATGCATTACGGCGGCGCAGAGGGTGCAGTTTATGAGAGTGTTGCCTTCACTTATCAGCCGGCAAGTTCCAAGAGCTTTATCCCGTATCTGAAAGATATCGGCTTCAAGAGCAGATGGTACACAAGCGGCCGTCAGCCGATGCCGATGTATATCACCGCAATGCACCGACCGGGTGACGGCGGTCTGAACTTCTATTTCGGCTATCAGACGGCTTCCGCCACGCCCGAAGAAATCGAATTCCTATATTATTTCACCGGTCGTGTGCTGTTTCGGAGTATCGAGAATCCGGATAAGACTGTTCAGGAAATTATTGACATGACCTGATTTATTTTTCAAAATATTGATTCATGAAAGGATTTGTTATTATGTTTGAAAAACTGAAAGAATTTATCTGTAATTATGTAGAAATCAATCCCGATGATGTAACTCCCGATGCCCGTTTTTCCGAAGATTTAGGCTTCAATTCCTATGATTTCGTTTCCATGCTCGGCGATGCCGAAGAAGAATTCGGCTGCGAAATCGACGAAGAAACCGCTTCTTCCAAGAAGACCGTCGGCGAACTGCTTGCTTATCTGGAGGAAGTTTCCGCATGAGAGAAGTGAAAACCCTCAAAGATTTGGTTTACTATGCGGATGAGAAATTCGGCGAAGAAGTCTTTCTCCGTGAAATCGTCCGGAAAAATTTTCAGGATACAAGTTATCATCAGTTCCGGGTGAACTGTGATGCACTCGGTGTCTGGCTTCAGGAGAAGTTCCCGGAACAGCGGATTCATGCGGCACTGGTCGGCACGACAAGCAGCCTGTATCTGACGGCATGGTTCGGCATTCAGTGCGCGAACTGTGTTTCCGTTCCGCTGGATGCCGCCAACAATGCGGAGCGAATCGCTGACGAAATCAACCGTTCGGACAGTGTTATCGTCTTTCTGGATGACAAGCATGTCAAGGAACTGGAAACGCTGAAAGCTCTCTGTCCGGCTGTAAAATATTTTATCGCGCTTTCCGAAATTCCGGAACTTATCGCTGACTATGCCGGAAAAATTCCTTCCGGTGAGCCGGAAGCCGCACAGCTGACCGCGATTCTGTTCACTTCCGGCACAACCGGACAAAGCAAAGGCGTGATGTTAAGCAATGCCAATCTGATTGATAACACAACCTGTGAACCAGACCTCGGCTATCACGGCAACAAGCGTCTGACGGTTCTGCCGGTGCATCATGTGTTCTGCTTCACCTGTGATATTCTCTGCGCCCTCTGGTACGGACGAACACTCTGCATCAACGATTCCATGATGAGAATCATCCGGAATCTGAAACTCTTTCAGCCGACAGATGCGACGTTCGTTCCCATGATTACCGCTTCCATCCTGAACCGCATGAACCAGATGGCAGAACAGAACCCTGACAAAATCGCTGTCGGTAAAGAAGTATTCGGCGAACATTTCAGTGTGATTTATTCCGGCGGCGCGTACCTCAGCCCGGAAATCATTCTTGGCTACCGGGAATTCGGCATTGAAATCGCCCAGGGCTACGGCATGACCGAGTGCGCCCCCCGTATCTGCACGGGTGTCAAGGGCTGTACCCATCTGGAATCCGTCGGCAGAATCGTCCCCGGATGTCAGGTGAAAATTACAGACGAAAACGAAATCCGCGTCAAGAGTCCTTCCGTTATGATGGGATATTATCACAATCCGGAAGAAACCGCAAAATCCCTGACCCCCGACGGCTGGCTGTGTACCGGAGATTTAGGCTGGCAGGATGAGGACGGCTATTTATACATTACGGGCAGAAAGAAAAATCTGATTATCTTATCCAACGGCGAAAACGTCTCCCCGGAAGAAATCGAAAATCAGTTTGCTTATTTCGCACCCATAAAAGAAATCGTTGTCTATGCGCTTGACGGTGCTATCGCTGCCGAAGTCTTTCCGAATCCGGATTATGAATCCGGTGATATCCAAGCCGAAATTCAGGCGAAAATTGACGAAATCAACCTGAAATTCCCACCTGCAAAGCGGATTGTGAAACTCATTCTCCGCGAAACGGAATTTCCGAAAACCGCTTCTAAAAAAATCATCCGTGACAAAATTCACGAAGCATAAAAAAGCAGCTCTCCGGCAGAAACGCCGGAGAGTTGTTTTTCAAATCAGGGAATTGATGTTATCAGCCTTTGTTATACCATGCCAGAATCAGCGCACTTTTTCCCAGATGGGAAGTGATGGTGCTTCCGGCACGGATAATATGAATCTGGTCGAAGTCTGCAATCTGCTGGAGTGTACTCTTGCATTCTTCCAGAAATCCGTTACTTAGACCGGTATGTCCAATCATCAGATGTTTTTTATACATACCTCTGGTATTCGCCATGCTTTCACGGAGAAATTTCTGCGAAACACCGTCAAACTTGCCCATATAGCGTTTTCCGGCTTTTAAGGTGCCGTCTGACTGTTCCACATAAAGGCTTGGCTTGACGTTGAGCAGTCCGGCAACGAAATTGGAAAGTGCCGAGATTCTGCCGCCTTTATACAGAAATTCAATATTGTCTACAAGAAACGGCTCCTGTAGTCTCGGGATAATACTTTTGCATTCTGCAATAATCTGTTCTGCGCTGTTGCCTTCCCGGAGCATTTCGGCAGCTCTCATGACCAGAAGACCGCCTGCTACAGATGCGGTTTTGGAATCGATGACATGCACTTTCTGGAAACTTTCCGCCGCGGCAACAGCATTCGCATAGGCTGTAGAAAGCCCGGAACTCAGCGCAAAATGAATCACAGTATAGCCCATATGTACAAAGCGCGTAAAGAACCGGAACGCATCCTGCATAGACGGTGCTGCCGTCACTGCCAAATCATCTGTGCGGTCATGATAGCCGAGAATATCATCCGGCGAAGCTTCTTCGATATCCAAAAAATCCTGACCGTCCATTTTGACTATCATCGGCAGGATTTTGATATTATATTCCTTGACCAGTTCCGGACTCAAATCCATTGCGCTGTCACAGGTAATTACAATTTTTTCTTCCATAAAACACAGCCCCTTTCAGGCATCAATCTTTCAACATATTTATTATAGCATAGTTCAGTTGAATTGTCAAGATTGGTGCGTGATTTTCCCCAAAAGTTGCAAAAATGCCTGTTTATTTTTGTATACTACTGATAAAAAATACACAGATGTGGATAACTTTGTTTTATGAAAAATCCGGCGCAATGCACCGGATTTCCGAAAATTCAGGAGTAAGAGAACATGCGCTTGAACGCATCAAAATTCGCAGTTTCTCTTACAGTATGGTAGACGGCGAATTCTACATGCAGGAATCTGTCTTTAAAGTCTTTTTCGCTGAGGACTTCTCTGTAAACCTGCGCCACAACACGCGGATTGTTCTGGAATGCGCCGCATCCGAATGCTCCCAGCACAAGGACATCGTCCCCGTTTGCCGCTGCAACGGAAAGCATGTGTCTGGCGCGGCTTCTGTGAAGGTCAGCGAGTTCGCGGTCTGTCAGCTGAACCGCTTCGCCTTTGCCGGGATTCATGGCATTATACGGCTTCGGACGGAGATTCGGCGCGGCGACAGTCAGAACGTCTACTTTGCAGAATTCCTGTTCCGGAAGGCGTTCCGGCAAATCGTCATCATTCTTGATAATCAGAATATCCGGCGAATAAATGCAGGCATCTGTATATCTCACATCATGGCGGTTTCTGTGGAACTGATAGTAATTCTGCCAAAGGTCACTGCGGTTCAGACAGGGATAGAGCGTCGAACACCGGCAGAGCGATTCTTCCTGTGCGCGTGAGCCTTTTGTCACGCCGCCGCCGGGATTGGTCGCAGATGCGAAGTTATGCACAGCGATTCTGGCTTCCGGATACACTTTCCGGAGACGCATTGCCGCCTGAAAGGACTTGTCTGCCGAAACCTGAATTTTTGTATTCCGCGGAACAAGCGGCGGAAGTTCCGGCGTATCATCGGCAAGATAAAGCTGTGTATGCCCGACAGAGTAATTCACAGCTTTATGAAGGGCTTCGTCTTTTTTTACCCAGTCCATCGTATCATTAAAAATTTTAATCAGTTCAAAGCGGATATCCATAAATTATCACCTCATAATTCAGTGTATCTCAAAAACGAAGTTTGTCAGGAATTTTGCAGAGAAATGATTACTTGTTCAGATAGTTGTCCAGAATATGGCAGAAATCGAATGTTGCAAAATAGTCTGCCGGGGTTTCGGCACGGCGAATCATCTTGACAGAACCGTCCTCACAAAGCAGAAGTTCGGCACTGCGGAGTCTGCCGTTATAGTTGTAGCCCATCGAGAAGCCGTGCGCACCGGTGTCATGAATCACCAGCAAATCGCCGATTTCGACAGGCGGAAGCATTCTGTCAATGGCGAATTTGTCATTGTTTTCGCACAGACCGCCGGTCACATCGCATTTGTAGGTACAGGGGTCATTTTCCTTGCCGAGTACGGTAATGTGATGATATGCTCCGTACATTGCCGGGCGCATCAGGTTGGCAGCACACGCATCCACACCGACATATTCTTTATAGATATGCTTCTTGTGCAGCACTCTTGTCACCAGATGACCGTAAGGCGCAGCCATAAAGCGTCCCATTTCCGTGAAAATGGCGACATCGCCCATACCTGCCGGAACCAGAATTTCATCAAAGACTTTATGAACGCCCTCGCCGATGGCAAGAATATCATTCGGGGTCTGGTCGGGACGATAGGCAACACCCACACCGCCGGAAAGATTGATGAATTTGATTTCTGCACCGGTTTCGTTTTTCAGGTCAACGGCTAACTGGAATAATTGTTTTGCCAGTGTGGGATAATATTCGTTTGTGAGCGTACTCGATGCCAGAAACGCATGAATGCCGAAATACTTCGCGCCTTTTTCTTTCAGCAGCTTAAAGCCCTCGAACATCTGTTCACGGGTGAAGCCGTATTTTGCATCCTCCGGGCTGTCCATGATTTCTGTCGAAATCGTGAACTTTCCGCCGGCATTGAAGCGGCAGCAGATAGTCTCCGGAATGCCTGTCAGCTGTTCCAGATATTCGATATGCGTGATATCATCCAGATTGATATATGCCCCCAGCTTGTAAGCAAGTTCATAATCCTGTGCCGGAGTCACGTTTGAGGAAAACATAATCTCATGACCGGAAAAGCCGCAGGCTTCACTCAGTTCAAGTTCCGTAAAACTGGAGCAGTCCACGCCGCAGCCTTCTTCCTGAAAGATTTTCAGCAGAAACGGGTTCGGGGTTGCCTTGACAGCAAAATATTCTTTAAAGCCCTTGTTCCAGGAAAATGCTTTCTTTACCAGACGGGCATTTTCACGGATGCCTTTTTCGTCATAGATATGAAAAGGCGTAGGGTAGGTTTTTGCAATTTCTTCCGCCTGTTCTTTGGTAATAAACGGAATTTTCGGATTTTTTTCGTTCATAGCATTCAGACTCCTTACTATCACAATATGAAATTTATGATATTATTTTATCATATTTTATCAGATTTGTCAATACTGAGCAGTTTCAATTTGAAAAATTAAGAAATCTTCCGGAAAATAAAAAAAGAAGAAAGCAGATTGACGTTTCCGGGCGAATGTGCTATAATAGAACAGAGAAAATCAAAATACAGGAAGGATGTTATCATGAACAATGCAAACAGAAAAAAACGCAAATCCCAAAGAAAACAGAAACAGCTGCTCAATCTTCTGTTGCTGACAGCAGTATTTTTTTGTCTGGTTCTGGGGATTCTGCTGATTCTCCGCCGTACACGCGCGCCGGAAACCGAAATAATTCAGGAAACAATTCCGGAAACAGAAACGGAAACCCTTCCGGAAACGGAGTCCGAAACGATTCCGGAAACCACTGAGGAAGAAATCCTTCCGCCGGGCATGGTTTCCGGCATGACGCTGAGTTTTTATCATATACATCTGCATGAAAGTGATGATTCTGTCATGCCGCTGGTATTCATGCAGCCGGAAGATGCACTTGACCTCTCCGAAATCTGGGCTTCTTCCGATGAAGCTGTTGCTTCGGTAGACGAATCCGGAAATATTACCCCGGAAAGTCCCGGAAACTGTATCATCTGGGTGACTTCTGCCATGAATCCGGATGTCTTTGCCGAAGTCAGCGTGACGGTCTATCCTGACGATGAAGAACTTCCCGACCCGGAACAGCTCTGCTCCGGCTTCTCCGAAGAAGATACCACCAGAAACGATATTCAGGTTATCGGCGGTATTACCTATGTACAGGGTGTCATGCTCGTGAATAAAACCTATCCGCTGCCGTCGTCCTACTATCCGGACGGACTGACCCCCGAAACCAAAGAAGCCTTTTCCGAACTCCGTCATGCCGCTTCCGAGGAAGCAGGTCTCCGGCTGTTTTCCGATTCGGATTTCCGTTCCTACCGGACGCAGGTCTATTTATATGAAAGCTACTGCAAACGCGACGGCAAGGAAGCCGCTGACCGTTTTTCTGCCAGACCGGGACACTCCGAACATCAGACCGGTATGGTAATTGATGTCAACTGGGCTGGTGATGCATTCAATGATACCGAAGAAGCCGTCTGGCTGGAGCAGAACTGCTGGCGGTTCGGCTTTATCGTGCGCTTTCCCAGAGAAAAGGAAGAATTTACAGGCTACAAATACGAATCCTGGCATATCCGCTATGTCGGAACGGAATGGGCAAAGAAAATTTATGACAGCGGTCTCTGTCTGGAAGAATATTTTCATGTGTCTTCGCGCTATTCCTGAAATCAGCGATTTTTGCGGATTTAAATTTGTGTAAGTTTCCCATTTACAAAAAAGGAATTTTATGATACAATGTTGAATAGCTGAGAAAAACAAAGAAATCCGGCTTTTTCCGGAATTACAGAAAGGATTTGGTGACTGTATCGTGGAACAGACCAGCGGTAAGAAAAACAGCGGAACTGCTAAGAAAAATGTAAAGAGCGTCAAAAGCACGAAACCCGAACATCAGACAAAGAATCAGAAATCTACAGGAAGTATCAAAGTGGTAAAACATACCAAAACCCCGGAAGCCCGGAAAACTGCCGGAAAGAAGTCTTCCGGAAAAGCTTCTTCCAGTAAAAAATCAGCTTCCAGGAAAACTTCAAAATCTTCTTCCGGAAAAAATAAAAAACAAAGTTTACAGTTATCCGGTCGTCTGCCGATTGCCCTTGCCGCAGTCCTGCTTGTCGGCGGTGCTGCCTTTGCAGGAGTGCATATGTCCCGCGCCGGAAAAGAAGAAGCAGGCGTTCAGAAAAATGTCAATGCGCAGACTCCCGAACCGGAAGCCCCTGCACCCGTTCAGCTTGTTCTGAATGAATATATGACGACCAATCATACTGTTGTTTTCGGTGACGGCAAGACCCCCGACTGGATTGAACTCAGAAATGACGGCGCACAGACTGTTTCCCTCGACGGCATGACACTGACCGATAATGCCGGAAATCCGGATAAATGGGAATTCCCGTCCGGAACGTCGATAGAACCCGGCGGTTATCTGATTGTCCTGATGGATGACCACGAAGACCGCAACGGTACAGATGAATTTCTTCATGCTTCTTTCAAACTCGGCAGTGATGACCATCGTCTGATGATTTTCAAGGGCAGTGACCTGATTATGGATGCTTCTCTGTATTATACAGACCGCGAATTGTCACTCGGTGACCGGAACGGTGTGCCGGCTTACTACACAGCACCGACCCCCGGAACAGAAAATTCAGCAGAATCTTTCAGCACAGAAGCCGAAGCCCTTGCCGCAGTCAGTCATACTGTTGTCGTTTCCGAAGCCGCCGCCTATCAGACAGGCGGTGAAACTGAAGATTCCGACTGGATTGAACTCTGTAATTCTTCCGATACTGCCGTCAGCCTCAGCGGATGGACAATCTGCAAAAAGCCGATTGAAAAAAATCCTGAAAAATTCTATACATTCGGAGATGTCACCCTCGACCCCGGTGCATGTCTGCTCCTGTATGCCGCCGGAGAAGAAGCGGAAGAAGCGGACGATGAGCATCTTCCGTTCAAACTCAGCATTGACGGCGATGAGATTTATTTATATGATAATCAGAAAATCCTGAAAGATTTCTTTACTGTCGGCAATATGCACCCCGGTGACAGCTGCGGCAGAGAACTTTCTACAGGCGAAACCGTATTCTATGGCATACCGACTCCCGGCGCACCCAATACTGAACAGGCGTATCCGGGATATGCACAGCTTCCGGTACTTTCCAATCCGGGCGGCTATGCACAGAACGGCGAAGTCATTACAGCAGAAATTCCGGCAGGCATGACAGTGTATTATACAGATGACGGCACTGTTCCGGATGAAGAAAGCCCCATCTTTATGGGCTATACACTGGACGGCAACCGCGCTCTGCGTTTCTTAGTACAGCAGGAAGGTCTGCTGCCTTCGGAAGTCACTGGTGTGACTTATATCACCGATGCCGTGCATGATGTGCCGATTGTCTGCCTTTCTACCGACCCTTACGGACTGTACAGCGATGCAGAAGGCATTCTTGTAGACGGCGGAAAAGGCAGTTCCGAATTCCCGTACAAAGGCGCAAACTTCTGGCAGGACTGGGAACGGGAAATTTCATTTGAATATTATACGCCCGACGGCAAACGCGAAATTTCCTGCAATGCCGGAACAAAAGTTCACGGACAGTATTCCCGCGCCTATGAACAGAAAAGTCTTGCGGTTTATTTCCGGAGCGAATACGGCACGAGTGAAATCAGCTATCCGTTCTTTGATGAAAATAACCCTGTGACAGATTTTTCCAGTATTCTGCTCCGTGCAAGCGGACAAGACCATACCAAGGCGCGTATCCGTGATGCATTCGTTGCCGAAACTGCCGAAGAATATTCCGACCTGCTGCATATGGACTGGCGACCGATTTGTGTCTATATCAACGGCGAATATAAAGGCATTTATGACCTGCGTGAAAAAGTCAGCGCAAGCCATGTGGAAAATCACGAGGGCATTAAAGAAGAAAATCTTGACTTAATCAAAGACAATGACAATATCAAGCACGGTTCCCGTGAAGATTTCACCGCACTGCTGCACTATATCGAAGACCATGACATGAGCGAACAGGAAAATTATGACTATGTCGCAGAGCATATGGATATTGATAATTATATTGATTATCTGATTACAGAAATCTTCTTTGCAAACGAGGACGGCGGCAGCAATAACAAGCACTACCGCGACAATACCGGCGGAAAATGGCGTTGGATTCTCTATGATGTCGATATGTCCATGTCCAAGAAATGCGCCGAAGTGGACGGCTTCAACACACTGGAAGATATTTTCAGTCCGTATGGAAACGGCGCGGAAGCCTTCTATATCAGCGGACTTCAGCGCGGTCTGACGAAAAATAAAACCTATATGGACAAATTTATCAGACGCTATGCCGAACTGCTGAATTCTTCCTTCCTGCCGGAAAAGCTTTCCGCAAGACTGGACGAAATGACAGCACAGATGGATGCAGAAATGCATCTGCACGGTCAGTACTACTCTCCGACTTATGAGGACTGGCAGGAATCTGTGGAAAGCTACCGGAATATTCTCCTTGCAAGACGGGATGTCTGCAAGGAAGAAATGATTGACTACTTCGACCTGAGCGACGACGAAATCGCTGAACTTTTCCCGGATGATTAAAAAATTCTTTCTGATGGCTGCCGCCTTTATGCGGCAGCTTTTCTGTTTCGACAGATTTTTATTGATTTTATACAAATCATATATTTAATATCTGTGCCAAATCATGATTTTTTTACAAAACTATTGCAATTCTTTTGGAAACATGCTATAATACAAAAGATGCTTATCGCAAGGGAGGGAAATATTTATGAATGCAAAGGAAGAATTTATTCAGATATATCAGGAGAAAATTCACCGTACAGGTTCTCAGAGACTTCTGGAATATCTCATGAGCGATGCAAGTGATTTTTTCACGGCACCGTCAAGCACCCGGTTTCACGGAGCTTATGAAGGCGGTCTGGTGCAGCACAGTGTCAATGTCTATCACTGCCTTGCGGACTATCTGAGCCGCCCCAGAACAAAAGAACTCTATCGTATGGACTATTCCGAAGAAACTGTCGCACTGGTATCGCTTCTGCATGACATCTGCAAGCTGAATTATTATACTGTCGATTACCGCAACGCCAAGAATGAAAAAGGCGTATGGGAAAAAGTACCCTACTATAAAGTAGAAGATAATCTGCCTTACGGACACGGCGAAAAATCGGTCTATATCATTTCCAGCTATATGCGCCTCTCCAGAGAAGAAGCGTTTGCAGTACGCTATCATATGGGCTTTTCCAATGCCGCCAATTCTGAACAGATTGGCAATGTCGGCAAAGCATTCGAGATGTTTCCGCTCGCACTTGCCCTGAATGTCGCTGATATGGAAGCAAGCTACTATCTGGAAGGCAGCATTCACTAATCAGCAGAAGATTCAGAAAAATTCAAGATTAAAGGAGTTATCACTATGAGTTGGTACGAAAACGCGATTATTTATCATATCTATCCGCTGGGGTTCTGCGGTGCGCCGCAGTTCAACGAGGGCGGAGAACCGGTCAGAAGACTGGAAAAAGTCCTTGACTGGATTCCCCATCTTCTGGAAATGAATGTGGATGCTGTCTATTTCAGCCCGATTTTTGAATCCGTGGAACACGGTTATGATACGATTGATTACAAGATGATTGACCGCCGTCTCGGCGATAATGAAATGTTCAAGCATATCTGTGAAGAATTTCATAAGAACGGCATTCATGTGATTCTGGACGGCGTATTCAATCACGTCGGCAGAAAGTTCTTTGCATTCACAGACATTCAGGAAAAGGGGCAGAATTCCAGATACTGCGGATGGTTCCAGAATCTGAATTTCGGCGGACAGTCTCCCTGCGGTGACCCCTTCTGGTATGAAGGCTGGAACGGTCATTATAATTTAGTCAAGCTGAATCTCCAGAATCCGGAAGTGTGTGACTATTTGCTGGATGCTGTCGGCTACTGGATGGACG
>DGUB01000103.1 GCA_002393815.1 Ruminococcus sp. UBA4321
TCAGCTTATATGGAAGTGCAGAATTCTTAATTATTATCATGCAACAGCACGGAGATTTTTCGGAAATCTCCTGCTTTGCATTTTATCGCCGGAGGAATAATTGTATGGCACTTTGGGCAGGAAGATTCTCAAAAGAAGTTGACGAAACTGTTAATGCATTTAATTCATCTATCGCATTTGATGCCAGAATGTATGCACAGGATATCCGTGGCAGCATTGCGCATGCAACCATGCTCGGCGACTGCGGCATTATCGAAAAATCAGAAAGCAAAGTCATTATTGACGGACTGAAAGGCATTCTGAAAGATTTGCAGAACGGAACTCTCGTATTTGACCCCAATGCAGAAGATATTCACATGTTCGTCGAAGCCGAACTGACTAAGCGTCTCGGCAGTACCGGAAAACGCCTTCATACGGCGCGTTCCCGGAATGACCAGGTCGCACTGGATATCCGGCTGTATTTGCGTGACGAAATGCAGAATGTCAAGAAATATATTCTGGAACTGATGCATACCATCTGCGATATCGCCGGACAGCATACCGAGACGATTATGCCAGGCTATACCCATTTGCAAAGAGCGCAGCCGATTACATTTGCACATCACATTCTGACTTATGCACAGATGCTGAAACGCGACTATGAAAGAATCTGTGATGCTGTTGACAGAATGAATGAATGTCCGCTCGGCAGCGGCGCACTCGCCGGAACGACGTATGCAATCAACCGTCAGCAGACTTCTGACCTGCTGGAATTCCGTCAGCCCGTGGAAAACAGTCTCGACGGCGTTTCCGACCGGGATTTCTGTATTGAAATCTGCTGTGCCTTGTCGCTTCTGATGACGCATTTATCCAGATTTTCGGAAGAAATTATTATGTGGTGTTCGTGGGAATTCAAGTTTGTCGAACTTGATGATGCTTATGCGACCGGCTCTTCCATCATGCCGCAGAAGAAAAATCCGGATGTGACGGAACTTATCCGCGGCAAAACAGGCAGAGTCAACGGCGATTTAGTCACTCTGCTTTCCATGATGAAAGGTCTGCCCCTTGCCTATAACAAAGATATGCAGGAAGATAAAGAAGCCATCTTCGATGCGATTGATAACACAGAACTCTGCCTGAAAACGTTTATTCCCATGCTGAAAACGATGCGCATTCTCAAAGACAATATGAGAAATGCCGCCGCCAGAGGCTTTATCAATGCTACCGACTGCGCCGATTATCTCGTCAAGAAGGGTATGCCTTTCCGGGATGCCTATAAAATCACCGGAACGCTTGTGGCAAAGTGCATTGAAAAAAATCTGACACTCGAAACCCTTCCTCTCGAAGATTATCAGGCTATGACAGATTTGTTTGCAGAAGATGTCTATCAGGCAATCAGCCTTGACACCTGCGTCCGCGAGCGGAAGTCTTACGGCGCACCTTCTCCGGATGCCGTGAAAGTACAGCTGAATCATCTTCTTGATGCGCTGAACCGTTATGAAAAATCATGAAAAAACGACAGTTTAAATTTATTTTCGCGCTGACATTTCTGAGCGTTATCATCTGGATTACCGGAGAGTTCATCATTGGTGAACTGATTAATAATTTTGTCGTTTCCGTCGTGTGGGCGGTGATTTGCCTGATTGGCTGCTGTGCTTACAGTCTCTGGAAATGCCCCCGCGAACCCGACGAAGAGGAGGATTCCCCTCAAAAACAACATAAGGAGGACAAATAATCATGTCCGTAAAAGTCTATATTGACGGTCAGGCTGGCACGACTGGTCTGAAAATTGTCAGCCGTCTCGAAACCCGTGAAGATATCCATCTGCTGAAAATCGCCGACGAAGACCGGCATAACAATCAGAAACGCGCCGAAATCATGGCGGAAGCGGATTTCACATTCCTGTGCCTTCCGGATGATGCCGCCCGCGAAGCCGTTACTCTCGCCGGAAATCATACCCGGCTGATTGACGCTTCCACAGCACACAGAACCAATCCGAAATGGGCATACGGATTCCCGGAACTTTCTCCGGAATTCAGAGAAAAGTTAATCAATTCCGGCAGAACTGCCGTTCCCGGCTGCTATGCAAGCGGATTTATTTCTCTGCTTTATCCGATGGTGAAGCACGGACTGATTCCGGCAGATTTTCCGGTATTTGCCTATGCGACTTCCGGCTACAGCGGTGCAGGAAAAAAGGCTATCGCACAGTATGAAGGCGATGACAAGCCTTATGAATTCAATTCTCCCCGACAGTATGCGCTTTCACAGCAGCATAAGCATCTGCCGGAAATGCAGCTGTTCTCCGGATTAACACATAAGCCGATGTTTAACCCGATTATCTGCGATTATTACAGCGGTATGGTGGTATCTGTTCCGGTTCAGACCAGAATGCTCGATAAGAAAATCACGCTCGAACAGGTGAACCAGACCTATCAGGAACATTATGCAGATGCGAAATTAGTTTCTGTCAATCCGCTGATGCTTCCCGAAGAACAGAAAAGCTTCTTCCTGGCTTCCAATACTCTGAGCGGTCAGAATAAACTCGAAATCTTCACATTCGGCAATGACGAACAGATTCTATTATGCGCCCGTCTGGATAATCTCGGAAAAGGGGCTTCCGGTGCGGCGGTACAGTGCCTTAACATTATGATGGGCATTGACGAAACAACAGGATTATTATAATTTATAATTAAGAGAGTGATTTATTTTGAATAAAAAAGAATTCAAGGGTTTTGCCTTTGTGGACGGCGGTGTCTGCGCGGCTGAAGGCTTTCAGGCAAACGGCATTCACTGCGGAATCAAGGCAAACGGCGACCCGAATAAAAATGATTTGGCTCTGATTTATGCCGAAGTTCCCTGCACAGCCGCCGCTATGTATACGACAAATAAAGTACAGGGCGCACCGATTGCCGTCACCAGAAAGCATCTCGAAGACGGCAAGGCACAGGCAGTTATCGTCAATTCCGTGAATGCCAATACCTGCAATGCGGACGGCGTTGAAAAAGCTGAAAAAATGTGTCAGTTCGCCGCTGATGCGCTGAACCTCAAGCCGGAAGATATTATCGTCGCTTCTACAGGGGTTATCGGTCAGCCGCTTCCTATCGAACCGATTGAAAACGGCGTTCCGGAACTTGCCAAAGGTCTGAACCGTAACGGCAATACCGAAGCCGTTCACGCTATCATGACAACCGATACCCAGCCGAAGGAAGTCGCTGTCGAATTTGAAATCGACGGGAAAAAATGCCGTCTCGGCGGAATGCTCAAAGGCAGCGGCATGATTCATCCGAATATGGCAACAACACTCACATTCCTGACGACAGACTGTGCCGTTTCTTCCGGAATGCTGAAACAGGCTCTCCGGGATGTGGTGGCTGTCACGCTTAACAGAGTCAGCGTGGACGGCGATACCTCTACCAACGATATGATTTGTATCTTAGCCAGCGGAAAAGCCGGAAATGCCGAAATCAAGACAGCAGACAACAATCTGGAAATCTTTAAAGATGCACTGTATGCGGTTCTGATGAATCTTTCCAGAATGATGGCTCGCGACGGCGAAGGTGCTACCAAGCTGATTGAATGCCTCTGCACCGGCGCGGAAGATGACAGGACTGCTGAAATCGTTGCAAAATCGGTCATTACTTCCAGTCTGTTCAAGGCGGCAATTTTCGGCGAAGATGCCAACTGGGGCAGAATCCTGTGTGCAGTCGGCTACGCTCCGGCGGAATTTGATATCAATCAGGTAGATGTCACAATGAGTTCGCCGAAAGGCGTAATTGAAGTCTGCAAAAACGGCGCAGGTGTGGAATTCTCCGAGGAGAAGGCAAAGGAAATTCTTTCCGAAGAAGAAATTCTGGTATCTGTCAGCATCGGAAACGGTGCAGGCTCTGCTGTGGCATGGGGCTGTGATTTGACATACGATTATGTCAGAATCAACGGCGATTACAGAAGTTAAGATGCAGTTCGCATTCGGGCGTTATCTTCTCGAAATTGATGTTGATAAAACAAGAAAATTCTATCAGACTGCCGAAAAGCTGACAGACGGCTGTACTTGTTCCGGATGCCGGAATTTCGAGAAAGCGGTTGATTCCTTTCCGGAAGAAGTAAAGCGTTTTTTTGAAGAAATCGGCGTTTCGCCGGAAAAATCCGCCGAAGTCTTTGCCAACTGCGCGGAAGATAACAAGAGAAAAATATTCTACGGCGGATTCTGTCATATCTGCGGAAAAGTCCTGAACGGCGATTCCCCATGGGTTCCGGACGGAGAGAAAGCCTACAGATGGGAGACAGGGAACACCTATCAGATTGCAGAGGGCTACAAAGTCGGATTCGAGAACGGCGGCGCACTCATAGAAGATAACTTCCCTGAACCCGTCATGCAGATGGAAATTGAATTCCATGTGCCGTGGGTACTCGAAGAAGAAAACGACATTCCGGGGTGAGTCTGTGCAGACAATTATTATTAAACTGAATGCCGGACTGCTCGAAAATCCGGATACGGATTTACGCTATGTCCTGCCGGAACGGATTGAAGAATTCACCAATCATCTTGTTTCGGATAATGGCTATGATTATCTCAGCAGTTCGGAACTGGGTATCTGGCTGGAAACCGAACATGCTGAAGAAATGGCTCACCAAATCCTGGAACTGCTGAAGAATGAAAAATTCTGTCAGAATGATTTGTCCCTGAGTGCGGAAATTTATATTTCTCCTCAGGAATGCGCTGAACTGGAACACAGTCAGAAAATTTATCCGTAAGGAGAGGAAAGAGATGGAGAAAATCAATATTTCCAACGAGGTCAGAGCGAAGGTTCTGAATGACGCTCTGCCGTATATTCAGAAATATCATAATAAAGTCGTTGTTATCAAATACGGCGGAAATGCCATGACCAACGAAGAACTCAAACAGGCTGTCATGAGTGATATTGTTCTGCTGACGCTTGTCGGCGTGAAGTTGGTACTGGTTCACGGCGGAGGACCTGAAATCAATGATATGCTGAAACGTTTAGGCATTGAAAGCAAGTTCATCAACGGTCTGCGCTATACGGACGAAAATACTATCGATGTTGTCAAGATGGTGCTTTCCGGAAAAGTCAATAAGGAACTTGTAACAATGTTAGGGCTGAAAGGCGGTCAGGCAGTCGGACTCTGCGGTCTGGATGAAAAAATGTTACTCGCTGAACGCGCTTACGGCGAAAATGATGAGGATTTAGGCTATGTCGGCAAAATCACGAAGGTCAATACCAAGCCCATCACCGACGCGCTGAATAATAATGTCATTCCGGTTATCGCGACAGTCGCCTGTGATGAAAAAGGTCAGGCATATAATGTCAATGCCGATACTGCCGCTTCCAGAATCGCCGCGGAACTCAAAGCTGAAAATCTGATTCTGCTGACGGATATCGCCGGACTGCTCCGCGATAAGGATGACCCTAGCACTCTGATTTCTTCTGTAAACGTCAGTGAAGTGCCGTTCATGAAGAAACGCGGCATCATTTCCGGCGGTATGATTCCGAAAATCGACTGCTGTGTCGAAGCCGTCCGCAGAGGTGTCAAGAAAACGGCTATCATTGACGGCAGAGTGCCGCACTCTATCCTGATTGAAATGCTTTCCAATGAGGGTATCGGCACACAGTTCAGATGATTCTGTTCCTGAAACTTCTGCCGATACTGACCGGAATTCTTTGCATTATCATTGCAGTGCTTCCGGAACGTCACCGGAATTTTAGAAATCCAGTTTTTACGGAAGGCGAAGTCATCGGCAGTGTCACACAGAAAGTATTTCAGAAACACAGTGAAGCGTTTTCATTTGCGCCTGTCGTGCGGTATCAGACCGGACAGGGCGAACAGAAAGCCACAGCCAGAATTTTCGTTCCGGAATGGCAGTACCATTACCGGACGGGTGATAAAATTACTGTATGCTATGAAAAAGCACAGCCGCAGATTTTCGAGATTCACAACGGCAGCCGCTATGAATTCCGGAAAACGCTCTGTCTGACTGCCGGAATCGGCATTCTGACAGCTTATGCTGTACTGTACATACAGTATCATTGATTCATAAAAATGAAAGGAGTAAATTCTTTTGAGTATCATTGAACAGACAAAAACGCACATCATGCCGACCTATGTACGGAATGAAATTGTTATTGTAAACGGTCACGGGGCAACCTGCTATGATGCAGACGGAAAAAAATATATCGATTTCGGCAGCGGAATCGGAACGACTTCACTCGGCTACTGCAATGATGCATGGGCGGATGCCGTATGCGAACAGGTGCGTAAAGTGCAGCATACTTCTAATTTGTTCTATCATCAGCCGCAGGCACAGCTTGCCGAAAAATTATGCGCCATGACAGGCTATTCTAAAATGTTTTTCGGAAACAGCGGCGCAGAAGCCAATGAATGCGCTATCAAAATCGCAAGAAAATACAGTTTCGATAAATACGGCAAAGGCAGACATAATATTATCACACTGGTGAACTCTTTCCACGGCAGAACTATCACAACGCTTTCTGCCACCGGACAGGATGTATTTCATAATTATTTCTTCCCGTTCACGGAAGGCTTTAAGTTCGCCAAAGCAAACGATATCGCGGATTTGCATGACAAGATTGATGATACCGTCTGCGGCATCATGATTGAATATGTACAGGGCGAAGGCGGTGTCATGGCTCTGAATCCGGAATTCGTTGCCGAAATCCGGAAAATCTGCGACGAAAAAGATATTCTCATGATTGCTGATGAAGTGCAGACCGGCATCGGCAGAACAGGGAAACTGTTCGCTGGCGAACATTACGGTTGTAAGGCAGATATTACTACTGCCGCAAAAGGCATCGGCGGCGGGCTTCCGATTGGTGTCTGCCTCGCAAACGAAAAATGTGCCGACGTTCTTGGTGCAGGCGCACACGGCTCTACATTCGGCGGAAATCCTGTCGTTTGCGCCGGTGCTGTCAAAGTACTCGAAACGCTCGAACAGCCCGGAATGCTCGACGGCATTCTTGCAAAAAGTCAGTATCTCCGCGAAAAAATTGCCGCGCTCGATGAAGTGCAGGAAGTTTCCGGTCTGGGAATGATGATTGGTATCGCCCTGAAACAGAAAAAGGCTGCCGACGTTCTGAAAGAGTGTATTGCCAATGGTCTGCTTGTGCTGACCGCGAAAGACAGAGTACGTCTTCTGCCGCCGCTTACCATCAGCGACGAGGAACTGAAAGCCGGCGCAGAAATTCTTTGTCAGGTATTAAAATAAACGTTCAGGAGGGAATCTCATGGAATTGCTGGTAACATCAAAAGGCTCTGGAAAATATATCGTGACAGATACAAAAGAAAGAGAAATCTACCATATTACAAAGGCAAGAAAACTATTCGGAAGTCCTATTACTACCCTGACAGATGCAAGCGGATACACACTTTATACCATGAAACGCACTTCCGCAGGCAAAAAGCCGGAATATGAAATCCAGCTCAACGAACGTTTTTTCATGAAAGTACTGTGCAAATCCATGTTTATTGACCCAAGTATTCAGTTTGAAACCGTTGACAGCATCTACGAGCTGAAAGGCAAAGACCAGAAGCATTTTATTCTCTATAAAAATGAAGTGCAGATTGGTACGCTCGATACTGCCAAAATGGTGAATAATGACCTTGTCTATAAACTGGTGTTTGATGACCAGTCGTTTGATGATTTTTTTCCGCTGTTCGCTGTTGCTGCTGACAAGTGCTTCGGAGAAATGAATAAATAACAGGAGGATTTTTACTATGAAACATCTGCTCAAAATGCTGGATTTATCTCAGCAGGAAATTTTTGATATACTCAATCTCGCCGATAAACTGAAATATCAGACAAAACATAACATTCCGCACCGTATGCTGGAAGGCAAGACACTCGGTATGATTTTCCAGAAGGCTTCCACCAGAACGCGCGTTTCGTTCGAGACAGGCATGTATCAGCTCGGCGGCTATCCGCTGTTTCTGTCCGCGAATGATTTGCAGATTGGCAGAGGTGAACCCGTTCAGGATACCGCAAGAGTACTCTCCAGATATCTCGACTGCATCATGATTCGGACTTTCGCTCAGAAAGAAGTCGAAGATTTAGCCGAATACGGTTCGATTCCGATTATCAACGGACTGACTGACTTCTGTCATCCGTGCCAGGTTCTGGCTGACCTGCTGACTATCCGCGAATATAAGGCGAATTTCGATGGTCTGAAAATGTGCTACATCGGCGACGGCAACAATATGGCGAACTCTCTCATTGTTGGCGGTCTGAAAGTCGGCATGGACGTTTCTATCGCTTGTCCGGATGACTATCAGCCTGATAAGCAGATTCTCGATTTCGCGAAGGATTACAAGGGCTTCTCCATGACGAACAGCCCTGTTGAAGCCGCTCAGAATGCTGATGTGCTTCTTACTGACGTATGGTCTTCTATGGGTATGGAAGCCGAAATCGAAAAGCGGAAAATCGCATTCAAGGGCTATCAGATTAATGATGATATTATGGCTGCCGCTCACTCCGACGCGATGGTGATGCACTGTCTGCCGGCTCACCGCGGCGAAGAAATTACAGAGAAAGTGTTCGAGGCTCATGCAAACGAAATCTTTGACGAAGCCGAAAACCGTCTCCACGCCCAGAAAGCCGTTATGGTCAAGTTAATGTGTCCTGACGAAAAATAATTTTTAATGATATCATCTGTAACCCCTGTCGGAAATCCGGCAGGGGTTAATCGTTTTCAATAAAATTCACAGAATGTTTACAATTTGTTTATCATTTTTTTTTTTTGCATGATATACTTTTCTTATAATATTACTGTTTTGTGAACGGAGGAAATATATTATGTTAGGTGTAACAAATTTTAGCTGGGGACATTATGATTATGATAATATGTGGCGGTCAAAACTCCCTAATAGTGCGGGCGGTATATCAGTAAAATATGATGTGAAAAATTATTCCTCAAAAGATATTAAGAAATACAGGATTTATTTTGAAGCTTATAATGGTGCTGATGAAGTCGTGAGCTGCAAAGCAACCGGAAGAACAAAGGCAGGTGTAGAGTGTGCAGATAGACTTTCAGCATATGGAAAGTCAAAAGGATGTTTATGTGAAAATGCA
>DGUB01000046.1 GCA_002393815.1 Ruminococcus sp. UBA4321
TCTGCATGACATCGGCTTCGGTATCGGAAATCATCTGGATTCTGTTTCTGGTTTCGTAGCCTGACCATTCGGAATAACTGCACTTGACTTTGATTTCCGGGTGCAGTTCCTCAAATTTTTCGACTGCCTGAATGGTATATTTATTTCTGCCGTCATTGCCCCACCATGAAAGAGAAATTTCCGTCTGCTGAACCTGTTCGGTCACGACGGGTTCGCTGGCACAGCCGGAGGCTGTCAGCAGAACAGCACTGCACAGCAGAGCCGATAATTTATGAAAATATTTCATATTGCCGAATCCCTCTCTTTCTCATCGTCGTTGATATTGACAGCAATCATGCTGATTGGGTCAGAAAGCATGAACGAGAACGCACTGCCTGCGACTGCTGCGAGAATTGCCGCAATTGCCGTCACAATCCAGACGGAACGCCGGGACTGTTCTTCTTCTTTCAGAATCACATCTGTCGGAATCGAACAGATAACACTCCATCCGCCGGAAGTCATATTGACAGTTGTCAGATTGTTGTCGTCCAGTACCGCACCGGCTGTGCTTGCCTGTGCAGCCTCATTGATATCATCCGGCAGAGGATGACCGAGTTCATCTCCCAGAGAAGAATAAATAATTTTATAGTTCTTATCAGTCAGACGGATTGCCATATCATTCATCGTTTCCGGATTGTCGAATACTTCTTCCAGTTCAGTCGTATAGAACGACATGACAAGAATCGCATTCTGATGAATCTGCTTGACATAGTACACGCGCTCATAATTGCTTTTATATCCGGCAAACCAGCCGTCATGGGTGCGTTCTCTGGAAATCATCGCCTGCAAGTCAATGAACATATCATTTCCGAACAGTTCCAGAGTACCGTTGGAAACTTTTCCGAGTTTGCTGTTGTCACGGTAGACAATGCCGTAATCCACAAAGTTCTCCATCAGGCAGAGTTTGAACAGTTCATCGGAAATAGATTTTTCCAGATTCAGTCTGTCATATTCTTCAAGCGTGGTTGTGGTGGCATCATAAGTATAGGCATCATCTATGGAGAACGCCAGTGTGGCGACGCTTTCCATCCGGGAAAGATAGCTTTCCAGATTCAGTTTCAGCTGAACATTCAATGAAGAAGTCAGCGTATTGACTTTGGCTTTCATCACGCTTTCGTTCTGGAGTGAAGTAAACCCTGAAACAGATACCAGTGCAATGATAACAATCAGCGTATAGGCGATAATCATCCAGATACGCATTTTGCGGAGTTTCATGAGTCCTTGTATTCGTTTTTCTTTTGAAGTCATAAACAAGCCCCCTTAGTCAAAAAATAATAATATATGCTTTATTATATCATATAACAAAACAAAAGTCAAGGATTATCAAAAAAACAGGCAGATTGCACAAAAAATATACGTTAAAATATAAGGGTGAACTTTTCTCTCTTGACAAACATTTCTGTATATGCTATTCTTATGACAAAGAGGTGATTTTTTATGAAATATCTTGTTTTTCTGCTCACAGCCATGTTCAGTATTCAGGGGCTTTCCGTCCATGCCGAAGAAACTGCTCCTCATGAATTTGCCTTTTCGGATATGAAAATTCAGGAAGAGCCTTTCCGGGATGCAGGAATTCTCTACAGAGAAAACTGTATAGAAGCCATTCATCAGATTTCCGTCAGTCCGGACGGAAAAACGGCTGTCGCCGCCGGAAGCTGGGTGAACGTCTATGACAAAAACGGCGAATTTCTGTTCGGCTTCTATTCCAAAACTGACCATTCCACTCTGCGGACAAACCTGCATGATGACTGGATTGAAATCGTCAACAGCACCGGCAGTCTTGACAGCAAATACTATGCATATCAGTTCGACGGCGAACTGCTCTGCTGTGCCGAAATCCCTCAGACAGACGAAAATCGAAAAATCGAAAATTCCTGGGGTATCTCCGATTCATTTTACGCTGTACCGGACGGATACGAAGTCAATCTGTCGCAGAATCAACTTACCAAAAACGGACGCCTTCTCTATAGAACTACAAATGCAACCTATCCTCAGGTACATCCCGAACCGGAAGAAGTTCTTCCGGAAACGCCGATTGCATTTGACCTGACTCCGGTTTCGGAAAAGATTCCCGTTCCGGAAAAGCGCGTTGACGGCAATGATGCCTATGCACCTCTGCATTACAGTGTGAATTCCGCCGGAGAAACGCTTGTTGATACAGGAGATTATTTACATTTGTATCATCCGGACGGCTATTATCAGCAGAGTTTCTATCTGGAAGGCTTTTCCCGGAAAAAGCCAGTCACAGTCCTGTATCAGGACTGTATTCAGGTGTATTATCAGTCTGAAAATCTGCTTGTCACTTACGATAAAACAGACGGTTCTGTTCTGTCTGCCGGAAAACTGACCGATTCCGAACAGAATCAGAACGCTCTGAAAACATTCAAAGCAAGATGCTTTTCGGAAGATACCGAAACCGAAAATGCAGAATACTGGTTCAGCCGGAATCAGCTCACCAGAATTCAGAATCATCATTATTATATTCTTTATCAGAAACAGGATTACACCGAAGAACAGAATTTCAGCAGAGTTTACGGAATCTTTTTCCTCGGTTTCGGGGGCATGATACTGATAAATCATCTGAAAGACAAAAAACAGAAACAGCAGGAGCCTTGAAAACTCCTGCTGAAATTTTTATTTCAGGTTCGTCATGCTCTTCATGCCGATGGCAAGCGTTGAGCCGTTATGCAGAAATGCTGACGTTGCCGGGGTGATAATTCCTGCCACGCCGAGAATCAGCAGTAATGAATTAAACCCGATAATAAAGCGATAATTATCCCGGATTCGCTTCATAAGCGCATCGCTCAGGCGTTTGAGTTCGACAAGCGTGTATAAATCTTCGGCGGAAATCGTAATATCTGCGATTTCACGGGCGATTGCCGCGCCTGTACTGATGGCGATTCCGGCATCTGCTTCGGAAAGTGCCGGAGAATCGTTAATGCCGTCCCCTATCATGATGACTTTCCTGCCCTGTTCGTGCGCCTGCCTGATATATCCGGCTTTTTCTTCCGGAAGCACTTCGGAATAGAAATCATCTACGCCGACGGTTTCGGCAACGGCGCGAGCAGTATGCTTACTGTCGCCTGTCATCATGACAATATTGGAAAATCCCTGCTCATGCAATGCCCATATGACATCCGCGGCTTCTTTCCGGAGCGGGTCTTCGATGCATATCACCGCCGCAAGTTCGTCAGCGATTGCCAGATATAATCGGGAATTGTCGCGCGGAATCGAGCAGATTTTTTCTTCTTCGCCGTACGGCACATAACAGCCTTCATCTTCAAAGATAAAGTGATAACTGCCGATTAAGACCCTCTGGTCACCGACATAGCTTGCAATTCCGTGAGCTATGATATATTCCGGCTTGGAATGGCATTCTTCATGGCGCAAGCCGCGTTCTTCGGCAGCCTTGACAACGGCATTCGCCACGGAATGCGGAAAATGTTCTTCCAGACAAGCCGCCAGACGAAGCATTTCATTTTCCTCATGACCGCCGAATGTAATAATTTCCGATACTTTCGGAGACGCATAAGTCAGCGTTCCGGTCTTGTCGAATACAATCGTATCGGCTTCGGAAACGGCTTCCAGAAAGCGTCCGCCCTTGACTGTAATCCCCTGCTGACTGCATTCGCGCATCGCGGACAGCACAGAAACCGGCATTGCCAGTTTCAGCGCACAGGAGAAATCTACCATCAGAACCGATAACGCCTTTGTCAGATTGCCCGTCAGCAGATAGACAAGCACCGTTCCGGCGAAACTGTAAGGCACAAGCTTATCGGCAAGATGGGAAGCCTTATCTTCTGCCTGAGATTTTAATTTTTCGGAAGATTCAATCATCTGAACGATTCTGTCATATTTTCCGGAGCCGGAAGTTTTCTCAACCCGGATGACGCATTCGCCCTCTTCCATGACTGTTCCGGCGTAGACGGCAGAACCTTCATGTTTGTGAACCGGTGCGGATTCGCCTGTCATGGAAGCCTGATTCACGGAAGCATCTCCCGAAACCACAACCCCGTCGAACGGAATCACACTGCCCATGCGGACGATAATTTCATCATCTTTCTGAATCTGGCTGACAGGCACAAGAATTTCATTCTGTTCGGTTCTGAGCCATACCTGTTCGATACCCAGAGACATGGTACG
Source organism: Ruminococcus sp. UBA4321 (assembly GCA_002393815.1). Taxonomy (GTDB): domain Bacteria; phylum Bacillota; class Clostridia; order Oscillospirales; family Ruminococcaceae; genus UBA3855. Next base: position 4,183 of record DGUB01000046.1, read on the forward strand.
CGCCAAATCATCCACAGATTTGCGGTGTGTCCACTCGTCGAGAATATCGCCGATTTTCAGCAGGAACATGACGGAATCTGCCGTTTCGTAATCATTCTGTGCAAGTGCCGCCGTAATCGCGGCAGCATCCAGAACGCAGACTTCCAGCTTTCCTTTGAGGAGAGCTTTCAGACCTTCCAGAAGATATTTCACAGAATTGCCGAGAATCAGCAGCATTCTGACAGGTTCCGGAAGCAGATACCTTCTGAGGACTTTACACAGAACAGTATTCACCAGTTTTTCTTCATAAGTCCGGCTGAGTTCGCGTCCGGTGCGCTCCGGAACAAGCGCGGCATTCTTCTCCGTATAGGCGAATTTCGCGAGCATCTGAATGACGGCATTCCGGGGGCAGTCATAGCGGATAATCACATCACAGGTTCTGTCGAAGACTTTGACATCTGTAATGCCGTTCTGTGTGCGGAGATAGAATTCCAGAATATCCGCCTGTGCAAGGGTCATGCGCTTCTGCATAAGGCGGACGCGCATACTCTTTGCAGATTCATGCAGAATTTTACATTTCATAAGCGTTCACGCTCCTTCCGGAAGAACAGATTATTCTGCTTCATCGGGAGTGCATTCGGATTCGTCCGGGATTTCAGTATCTTCGATAACAGCGGCTTCTTCTTCGGCAGCTCTCTGCTCGTTGATTTCCTTGGCATCGGTCAGGATGTCATTGCAGTTTTCGCGGATATTGTCAGCAGTCGTCATGACGCAGTCTTTGGCGCGGAGTACGGCGGCAGTGGCATGCGTATAGACTTTTTTCGCGTCCTTGCTGCCGAGAATTTTCAGACCGGCAGTGCCGAACAGCAGACCGCCTGCAAACAGACCGATTTCCGACCATGGTAAATTTTTAAGTTTCAGCATAAGAATTCCTCCTTGTATTGTTTTAGTTATTATAACATACCCAAAAAGACACTTCTACTCCAAAAAGACATTTTAAGAAAAAATATTTTCTGTTATCAGATATAGATTTTTATGAATTCTGCATAAAAATCTGCTGTACGGAAATACAGCAGATTGCATGACAATTTCAATTTTCCGGAAGTGCAGAACCTTCTTCAAGATGATGTTCTGTCAGATACGCATCGGGAATTTTCTTCCAGACCTGATTTTGATTTTCATCTTCCAGAAGGACGCGGCAGGAAAGCTCCTCGCCTTCGGGAATGCCTTCACAGCCGTAATCTTCTTCGATGATTTTTAAAATTCTGTACACGGGATTCACCTCTTATTTATATCATTTTTCCGCTGTTTCAATCCACATCATAACTCTGATGATGTCAAAAATATAAGTTATGATGATTCTGTTATTGTAGTATAATATATGAAAATCCTTTCTGTGATATGACTGTTTTAATTTTCCGGATGCTGTAACACATAGGTATGATGTTCCAGCCGGGCGATAACGCCGTCTGTTTCGCTGATATAATTCCGGCTGAATCCGGAACGGCATAACTGATAGCCGTCATAAGTGCCGACACTTTCTTCAGAAGGCGGAATATCCAGAATTTCTTCCAGAATATCGAGTTTTTCTTCTTCATAGCCGTTTCCGGCAAAAGCGGCATCCGGCAGAACGCACCCGGCAAGCTCATCACCGCCGTACAGCAGATAATCCATAGCCGCCTGATAAATCGCACCGCTGTCATTGATATAAAAATAATAGGCATAGCATTCAATATCTTCATGAAATTCTATCAGATAGACATAATACATGTCAATATTGCCGCTGCTGTCCGTAGTATGACCAACCTGAAAATTTTCTGTTTCATCGGGATAAAACGGCAGAAACAGGCTTTTAATCAGCACTTCCGCAGAACTGGTATAAATTGACTTTGGAGATTCCCATTCTTCCTGAACAGTTTCTTTATATTCCGATTTTACAGTTCTTGCAATCTGTTCGGTATAGCTGTCATAATCTGTATCCGGATTGTTATCGCCTTCCAGTGCGCGGCGCATGAGCAGAATCGGATTCATGGCGATTTCATCCTTATGCTGATACAGCACCGAAGCCATCGGCGAATAATTCCGGAGTGTCACCAGATTTTCATCCGTCAGATAATAAATCTGATTCATATAGGAACTATCACCGACAATATGATACATTGTCTGTTCGTAATTCTCCCGGCGCGACTGAAAGGCAGAATCCAGCATTTCGAGCTGTTCGTCTGTGATATCTGCATCCGCCGAGATTTTCTGACAGATTGGCAGATACTGATAGTATCTTTCCGCCCGGAGACGGTCGGCATCCGAGACAGTGTTTCCGCAGCCTGTCAGCGTCAGACAGAGCAGCACACATGCATATTTTTTAACATTCATAAAGCATCACCAGTATCAGCCGGATACATGAAGCCAAAATCAGCAGAAACGAAATGCCGGAAACTGCAAGCACAGTTTTTTCGGTTTTTCCGAGTTTTCCTTTCTGGAACAGCGTATTCAGGCGGTATTTTGCAGAAAGTTTTTCTGCAAGCAGAAGATTCCGGCTGACTTCCGGCTGATTCCGTAGTCTGACGGGAATTCTGGTTTCATAGGCTTCCTGTTTCATTTGTTCGGCGAGGGTATCAGAAGCATAGAATTCTTTCAGTTCCTGTTCGCTGACCAATTCGCTCCAGAAAAGCGCGGCAGGAAGCAGATTTTTTTCGGGATGTTTGATTTTCTTGTCAGGGTGTGCCTGCCATGAAAGAAATTCCAGTAAATCTGCGATTTTCTTATCATTTTTATTTTCCTGAAAGAGGTTTTCGAGAATCTGCACAGGGATTTCCTGCTGCTGAATATAGGCATAAATTTCATCTATCGTCTGATAAGAAACATCTTCTGTGATGAAATCACTGCCCTGATTTTCCCTGACCGCGCGGACGAATTCAGAATAGGTCAGAACCTCTGTTTTTTTTAAGAACGGAGGTTCGGCAGTATTCTGATATTCCTGCTGCCACTGTTCAAGTACAGGCAGCAATAACTGTGAAGACAGCCCGTAACAGGAGAACAAATGCAGAAACAGCCGGAGTTCTTCTGTTTCATGAACGCCGTACCGGGAAAGATACCATGCAGTCAGATACCGGACGAACTCACTGTCAATGCCGAAACCGGGCGAAATGCCGGAATCCAGTTTGTTTCTGGCTTCTTCTATGAAATTTTCATCGACAGAAAGAAGCAGATATTCGACAGATTTCTGAATCATGCAGTCATCAAAATATTTTTCGTACTGTTTCCGGAAAGTATTCATATCTCCGGAAGCCTCTGCCGGAAGATTTCCGGCAAGCATGGCGGCAAACTGAAGCATACTGACCGAAGGCGCACCGTACCGGAAGCACAGCGCACGGAACAGACGGTTATACTCTGTAAAAATCGGCAGTTTCCGGACGAAGCGCAGAGTTTCCGTATCACAGATGATTTTTTCGTGACTGGTATCGAAAAATCTGTAATTCTTTCCGGTATCTTCATCAATCAGCAGACCGGAAGTCAGCTTTTCCGGCAAATGCCGCGCAAAACTCTGTAGAATGCCCGGAATCTGTTCTTCTGTACAGTCCACCAGATGGAACGGTGTCCCGCCTGTCAGGAAGTTTTCAATCACCTGATGCCAAGCCTTGTTTCTGGTATCGGAAGAAAAAACGCCGTCCTCATTCCGGAAATCATCTACAGTATAGACGAAAAACGGGCGTTCTTTTACTTCCGGACTTTCGGACTTCTGCACCCGGAGGACATTTCCTCTGTGAAAAATATAATAAATATGCGAAATGCTTTCGCACTGCTGCAACAACTGTGTAATTTCCGAGAAGCTGTCCGGAGCCTGTTCATCCCACGCATAGCCGTCCTGCGCCCGGAATACGGTATAAGTATAAATCATGATTCTGCCTCCGCTGCATACTGCACAATTCTGTGCAGAAGACTGTCAACATGTCTTGGCTTGTATAATTCCGCATTGATTCTGCCGTTTTCTGCCGGAGTTCCCAAAGGTGCGATGCACATGATGTCTACTTTCTGACCGGAAATCTGGTTACAGTAGGCAATAATATCCTGAATTGTTCTGTAGATAGAACGATAGACCGGCTGATTCCCCTGTTTCATTCTGCTGCTGAGTTCGTCGCAGAGTGTGTGAATCATGGTTTCTGTATTGTCCATGAAATGATAATTCCGGATAACACGCAGTTTTTCGGGGTCATAATTCTCTGTTTTGCCGTCCGGCGCATACAGCATGATATTATCCGCGGTATCGGGATAGAGGTCACATTTCGTAAAACACAGAATAATCGGTTTTTTCTCGTTTCTGGTACGGCAGTGACGCTCCAAATCGTTCAGATACTGTCTGAGCCGTTTCAGACCGGCAGCGTTTTCCTCTTCGTTGTCCGATTCGTAGACAGAAGCAATGTCCAGCAGTACAATCAGCATATCCGACCAGACGGCACGGTCTATACGGATTTCCTTGGTTTCTTCGCCTCTGGTATCGATAATATTGATATCCTGATTCTGGTCAGTCCGGAATGTAATCGGCGGCTGCGGAGAAAGTGTGGTTTCCGGAACATTGCCTTCGTTGAGGGCTTCTTCGGCGCGGGTGAAATGATTTTCAATAAAGGGTTCTTCGGTCATAAGTTTGAGATGCACCCGATTTTCGGGCTTTCGCATGGCGAGCAGAAGATTGGTTTTTCCGGCTTTGCTTCCGGCAATCAGCGAAACCGTGAAATTGCTTTCCTGCGTATCATCAAGGGTTTCCCAGACGGTTTCATTTCCGACCGTTGTCCGGGCAACGTTTCTGGCGGACAGTATCAGGTGACAGCTGTCACATACCAGTTCCGTTGCCGCCATGGGCTTGAACGGCTGATAAATAAATAAAGCCTTTCCGTCGATAGTGGCAGCATTTTCGAGTTCTCTGGCACTGTCGGGATATTCTTCCATCAGGGTTTCCACGGGCTTGACGATAATTTTCAGACCGCTTTTCAGCTGAAGCGTTTTTTCAGAAGCATCACAACTCAGGCGCGGTGCTTCTTCTTCGGGCAGAGAAATGCCGTAATAATTCAGCTTGGTTTTCATAATGCTGTCAGTTTTCTGGCTGTCCAGACCGATAATATCCGGCGAACATTCAAAATGATTGGCATTGAGCGATTCAAAATTTGCCGGTATCAGAAACCGGGGACTGACAACATCTTTCAGGCAGTGAATGCAGACGCATTTGTTAATCATGTTTTCATTCCTTTCTTGCTAATCAGATTTATTTCAGTTTCATGTCGATTTTCATTTTCACGAGTACTTCTTTCTGATTCCATTCAGAATGCACATGATTGAACTGATGATAAAAACTGATGGTATCCTGATAATGGCAGGCATCTTTTTCATTTTTTTCCGTAAAGTCTTTCCGGAGCAGTTCGACAGTCTGCTGTGTCTGTCCGGAAAATTCTGATGTCAGGGATTTGGAAGCCCGTTCGCCGTAGGTCTTGAAACTGATGAGCAGACTGTCCCGGCGGATTTTCAGCAGAAGCCCGTCATCCTGAAGATTGCCTTCATGCGGAATGCCGAAAATATTCTTGGAAAGACTGAGATATTCTTCCGGAAGATTCTTTTCCGGAAACAGCGGTTTCCAGTCCGAAACCCGGAATGCCTGCTGATAGGAAACAATTTTATTTTTCCGGAACAGTCTGTTCCAGAAATTCGGATAAGTATCTTTCCGACGGAAAGCGTTTTTATTCGCAAGGTAATACTGCACGACAGTACTGCCGTTTTCGGTTTCTTCGGCAGTGATTTTAATGACTAATTCGATATTTTTATTTAACAGAGCCTGTGCATTTTCATCCGAGAAATACTTTTCATCGAATGATTTTTTCGCCGGAGCAGGACGGCGTTTCGGCGGTGCGGAAGCAGTGGATTTCTGTTTTTTCTCGGCATCCGGCTGCTGTTTGCGGCGCAGAGGCGGCACAGGGGCAGGATTCTGCTGATTCTGAGGAATGATAATCACATTCTGCTGACTGACCAGTCCGGTGCGAATCAGATAATCTACACTCTGATTGAATTCTTTTACAGATTCCTGTACCTGCTTCATAACATGGCGCAGAGCCTGAAAATCCTGATTGTCAGAATAGGCATTCAGAGCAGATGTAAATTTTTTAATCTGCGGAGACAAATCAGAATCATAGCAGTTCTGGGCTTTGCCGGACTGGAGCGTTGTCATCCGCGCACAGGTCTGCCGGAGCAGGGTTTCTGTAGGTTCTACAATCCGATAGGCATCCACTTCATCATGGCGGTGAAAATTGCTGACGGAATTATCTATCTGTTTCAAATCTTCATGGATATTCATGAAACGACCTCATCCTTTCTGAACGTCTGGTTAATCATTTCGGCACAGGATTTCACAGCATCCAGCCGGCACTGGAGATTCTGCACATCATGGCTGCTCAGGGAGACATCACAGCGGCGGTGCTGGGTTTCGCAGAAAATATGCAGATAATATAAATGCCATGTATACTCTCCGGAATCTGCCGAAGCTTTCAGCGCGTCATATGCCTGACGGAATTCCTCATGAAACGGTGAATCTTCCGGAAGCCACATTCTGTAGGCATTCTGCACAATGCGGTAATGTGACAGAAGCTGTTCCAGAATCCAGCGTTCTGTATCTGCAATGCATTCATAGAAAAGCGAAATGCATCTGTCACACAGCGCGGCGGATTCCTGATAATCCCGGAAACGTTCCAGATAGGCAGCATATTTTTTCTGTGATTTCTTATCTTTTTTATTGGACAAATCCAGAAGCACATCTCCGGAAGGAATTTTTTTCAGCATCTGCTGTGCTTCCTGCAAGCGTGCGGAAAATTCTCCGGGGAGCTGTGCGGCTTCCAGTTCGGAAGCACTGTTTTTCTCCAGAATTTCCTGACAGGAATTCACCAGATAATCCGCGATAATCTGCAAATCCTGTGCAAGCGTTTCCAGAGGGGCATATAATTCCGCGAGCAGATACAGCGTATCGGAAGCATAGCCGCTTTCCCGGAACAGGTGTTCCGGCTTGTCAGTGGAAAGATACTGTTCCACATGGGAGAAGGCATTCTGCATCTGCTCCGGATAGTACTGATTCAGCAGAACCGCAGAATAACTCAGATAATTCCGGAAATCAACCTGTAAATTCTGTGCAAGAGACTGTTCGTCATAGGATTTCTGGGAATCTTCGCATTTTCTGACCAATTCGCGGAATTCCCGTTCCATATCGCGGCACTGCCGCAGATTCGAGAACACAGCCGTTAATTTTCCGGGTTCGAGAGTCTGTGCATCTTTCTGCAACAATTCGATTCTGCCGGAAAAATAAGTCGTTTTTGCAATAGTTTCCTGCTGGTCGGGATAGTGTTCCCGGAAATACTGTTCTGCTCTGCCGCAGGTATTTTGGATAGTATCAATATAATCAAGATATTTCAGGCTGACATGCTTCACCGCGGCGGTATTCAGAATGCCGAGCAGCACCGGAATCCCGAACCAGATTTCCAGTGTGGAAATCAAAAACTCTTTTGTGGAATCTACAAATTTTGTATTCAGGAAAAAGCCGTCATCCCAGAGGAATACCGGAAATTTAATCACAAACGTATAGAATGCAAATATCAGAATCAGAATGCCGTGTATCAGCAGTACAATTCCGGCGGCTTTATTCCCCCTCAGCAGCGGATTCGGTTTCAAGCGTCACACCTCCTTCGGTCTGGTTGGCTTCGTCAATGAAATACACAAGACTGTCGATAAAATACGAGATTTTTTCACTCTTGCTGTAGAGTGTAAAGGCTTTCTGCACAGAACCGTCCTTTTTCGCGATGATTCCGGTAATATAACGGAAATCCGCATAATTTCCGGATTCATAGCGCATGACAGAAATCTGGTAATTTTTATAATTTTCGGAAATATATTTTTCATAGCCGGCTTTCAGTTCTTTTTGCAGAGCCGGAATGCCGAGTTCCGAAACCGGATATTCCGGCAGAATCTGTACAGGATTCCCCTGTTTGTCGAGTACGTTCTGAATCAGGACAGGTACACGGGATTCATCGGAAAAGAGCCTTTGTGTGATACTGTTCAGATGCAGAGGACTGATTTCGGAAATATCTGTTTCTTTCATATTGTCGGGACGTTCCAGAATCAGGTCAAAATCTGTGAGAAAACAGTATTTTGTAATCTGTTCCGGTTTGTCAGGTTCTGTTTCAGAATTTCTGACTTCTGCGGTTCTGACCTGATAATCGAAGAATTTTTTTGCCTGTGTCTGTTCTTCCGGAGTCAGAGCCTGAATGCGTTCATAGAGAAAATCTGAATTCAGACAGGCTTCCAGTTGTGTCAGACCGCTTTTTTCGCTTTCGGTACTGGTGATGCTTGTCGCGGTCATGACTTCAATCTGTCCGGTAGGCACATCCTGAATGATACATCCGCCCTTCATCTGATTCAGCGTCAGAAGGTCATAAATCTGCATTTCCAGTTCCGGATTCAGAAACAGCTGAATGTCATAGCCTTCCGGAAACTCCGGAAGTGAATCGGCACGGGTATCGGGGTTAATGTTCGGAACAGCACGCATCAGCGGTGCGATGCCGTCCACACCGTTCAGGTCGCCGTAAAGGTATCTGCACACGCGGTTTCTGCTTTCTTCATAGAACGTCTGCCAGCGGACAGGCTGTGTTTCTACAGAATACAGGATATTTCCGTTTCTGTCGAGCAGTGCGCCTTTCGGTGCATAGAAATTATAATCTGTATACTTGATATTATAGCTGTCGAATTCTTTCGAGAGATTTTGTCTTGCATTCGCAGTCAGGTCATAGCCGTAATATTTCAAACCAAAACTGCTTTTTGTCTGTTCCGGTTCGGTTTCCTTTGTCTGATACGAAGATGTGAAAAATCCGTAGACAATGTCATAAAACAGCGTACTTCCCAGAATAAACAGAAATATCAGCAGAAGCACAATCATAAAAATTTTATTTTTAGGCTTGTGAAGCCGGATTTCAGATTCCTGCTTACGCATCATGAAAGCTCGCCTCCCTCAGACAGAAAATCACCGGAATCAGCAGAATCAGCATGACAATAATATTCATAAAGCCGTTGCTGATGAACGGCAGTGTTACTCCGGTAAAGAAAATCAAGCCGAAATTCGACATGACATGCACTGCTCCGGAAGAAAATAACAGCAGACAGGAAAGTTCCGACAGCGTAAACAGCGGAGAACTGATTTTCCGGCGGTTTTTCAGCTTGTAATTATGCAGATAAATGCACGAAATCAGCGGGACTAACAGATAAATCGAAATCAGCGCGGCGGCTGCCCATCTGCCGAACACAGAAATCAGATTCAGATAGGAGAAATCTTCGATTCTGGTATAGAGTGTGCCGACCATATCGACCGCATAGGGAGTGGTACTCATACCGGCACTGCTTTCCAGAATGACCTGATTCACATCGCGAATCTGCCGGTAACTCTGGAGATTGAATAATCTGTCCAGAAAATCTTTGGAGATAAACTGATTCAGAATCCATAATATGCCATATCCCAGAGCCGTCAGCAGAAGCATGATTCCGCCTGCCTTTGTACTGTAAATTAAAAACAGCATCAGAATCAGCGTCAGGAGCATGACAATCATTGTGCCGTGTTCTCCGAGCAGAAACAGCCCAGCCATCAGATTGATAAATAATATCGCCAGTTCCCAGTATTTTACATAAAGTTCGGAATGATTTTTTCTCTTTTTGTCGTTCCAGAGCATCAGACAGTAGAAGCCCAGAAAGAATAATAATTTATCCAGTTCCACAAAAGCGACTCTGATAGAAAGATGTGCATTCAGCCATCCCCGGAAAACACCGAAAAACAGAAGATTCAGTGCCGTATAGAACAGAAACAGCAGAGTTCTGCCGTGTGCGAGTCTGCCGCACCAGTAGCGGACAGTTTCGGCATCTTTATTATGAAACGGCAGAATCAGCGTCATCATTGCCAGTAACGCGACAATTCCGGCGGATTCCAGTACTGCCGTCGGAAACCGCGCCGGGTTCAGTCCGCTGATGGTGATGAAATTCACCATCAGCACGCCGAGCGAAATCAGCAGATATTTCGGACGGTGATAGAATTCTTTCAGCGCATAGTACAGCATGACAAAAATACTGCCCAGCAGTACCGCCGGTTTCATCAGGCTGAAGATATATTCTGCAATCGCGCCGGGCTTTTCCGTCTGGAAGCCGACAATATACAGATTCATGAAACAGCCGATATTCATCATCAGAATCAGACAGGTGATAAAGCTGCACTGTCTGGTATATGTCGTTTCCGTCGCCAGAAGCCGCTGAAACAGACATGCTTTGACACCACACATCAGCAGCAGGAACAGCGCGTAAATCAGGAACAAGCCCGTTCTGTAGCCGACAGTGTTCCCGGCACTGAACAGCAGCGGTGAAACGGTAATCAGCAGCAGCAGTTCCGGCAGAAACAGATTTCTGAATTTTTGCATTCTTCCGCCCCCTTTAATAATATAATGCCTGTATCATACGATAGCGAAGCACTGCATCCGAAGCATACAGCGTTCCGGAATCGAGTTTCATGCAGTCTTCCGCAGACGGCAGGACGAGACTGTGTTCTTTCTGCTGAAAGCATTTCTGATATCTGGATTCTGCAATGCTGACAGTATCGTAAAGCCTCCGGATTTCGGCAGCAGTCATGGTCGTGCGGACAGCTTTTCCGTCCGTTCCGGAAACATTCTGCTGAACGGCAGAACCGAGCAGTGCAAGCAGAAATTCATTCTGCATGACAGCGAGTTCATTTTCTGTCAGAATTTTATAGTCATATTCTTCGCTGACAAGATACTGTTCCAGACCGTCAAGCAGGATTTCGGCTTCCCGGAGTGAATACATGCCGTTTTCGCGGAAGCTGATTCCGGTTTCCAGAACGGCAAGCTGTTCCGGCTCGACTGTGAGAAAGACTTTCTTTTCTGCCGGAACGGAAGCAAGCAGAGTATCATTTTCCATGACAGCAATCTGATTCAGCACAATGCCGAACAGATTCTGCATTTCTGTTTTTATCAGGCTGAAATCTTCGGTATTGAGAATATCTTTCAGCATGGCATAATCTTTGCTTCCGGTCATCAGCCGGGAATTGAGTGTGATAATATCTAATTCTGATTCTCTGGTATTCAGAGAAAGAAGCTTGACAGAAATGATTTCATTTCCGGACTTGCCGAGAATCAGCATCAGGGAATTGTCATACTGATACGCTTCGGCAGAAGATTCCGAAACCGCGGTGATTCCGGTTTCCGTGCGGTATCTGATAAAATCTTCCAGATTGCCGGAAGACTGGCGCATCACGGAAATAAACAGCATCGGCACTGCGACAAATGTTGTCAGCCCTGCGAACAGCAGATGTTCTGCATAAGGAAAGAAACGTTTTCTGTGATATGCCGATAAGTGCAGTTTTTTCATATTTGCTGTGCCGATGACAAGACAGTTATGTTTTCTGCCGTCAAGCATGTAATGATAATTCGTGAACTGATAGGCGAAATATTCTTTTTCGCTTTCCGGACAGCGGAGCATGATAAAATTATCCGGTGTGCGGTAGGCATGAAGTTCTTTCTTTTTCGGGAACGCTTCCGGAGAAGAGTAGATTTCTTTCAGTTCACAGGTGAATTTCCCGAACTTCTGCCATGAGAAGACAAGCAGTTTTTTATCCGGCTGGAATTCGGCTTCTTTATGAAAGACCAGATACACCAGATAACAGAGAAAGACAGCTGTCAGCAGAACGGAAACTATCATTTTCTGATAAAAGAAAGAAAGTATCAGAAGCAGCACAGAAAGCAGAATTTCCGTCACACACAGGAACGGCATCAGCCTGACGGTTTTTTCGGAACTGATAAGCGTGAACACCCAAGAAAGTGCCAGACACAGACACAGCAACAGAATCAGAATACTAATCATCATGTCTGCCACCTCCAATCACGCGCCGGAGAATCTGCTTGTAGACGCTCGAATATCCGGAGGCAAATTCAGAATTCAGTTCCGTTCCGTTGTGGATATAGAGCGTCACTGCCCAGCCTTCCGGCGATTTGATATCGTTCGGTTCTTCGTCTTCGGTGACGAAGCCCGTCAGCAGAAACCGCCGGAATACATCGCCGTCATCTGCCGTACCGGTCTTGACATAGGCGGTATAACCGTCATAAGTATACGGCATGATATTTTTCATGCCTTCCCAGAGTGCTTCCCGGTAAGCGAGCGGAATGGTCTGCATCTGCGTTTGTGTATAGTCCTCAAAGCTTTCGGGTTCTTCGGACGTTTCCGAAGGTTCGGAATAATTGTATTCCATTTCGCTGAGTTTTGCCGGAACGCTGTCGCTCTTGATGGTAAAGCGGTACATATCGCCTGTGGCAACGGCACTGGTGACCGCATTCAGAAACAGCGGAGAAGCATCGAAATAATTTCCGGTTGCTTCGCCGTCAATCACCTGACCGTCACTGCACATGCCGATAGCCATACGCGCGATAAGAAATTCGCGTTCTTTCTGGTTTTCTCTGGCGGTGTCGATAGTTTTTAAAGACGGCTGACGCAAGTCCATCCAGTCGCATGGATAAAGATACCCGGCAGTCTGCGAGCCGAACGCATTGAATCCGAAATATTTGTTCATGATTTTACAGATTGTCCGGAAGCCGTTTTCGCCGTCGATTTTCTCGAAGCCGTCTTCCCACCGAAGCCCGAATTCCTGATAATAGCCGCCGCCCTTGAGAATGCCTGCATACCCGGCGGAAAAGAATGTATTATAAGAGTTAATCAGAGAAGTGCGCATATTATGGCTGACCGGGTACATACTGCTCGGATAATTATGATTAAAAATATTTTTATTGTACCCGTAATTGATGAAGCCTTCGTCATAATAGGAAGTATCTGTAAAACTCATACCAGTATCAAGCAGAACAATGCTTGACATCAGCTTTGCCGTACTGCCGAAATAGACACCGTTGGAATGATAGGTTCTGCCGTTGTGTCCGATATACATGTCCTTGACGGGAATTGTTTCATCTGCTGCACCGGACATATGATGCAGAATATAATTCTGTCCTGTCTCATCCTGTTCGAGAAGCAGGTCAAATTGTTCATGGTCTTCGCTGATTTTGAAATCCCCTTCGGCATAATATTCCAGTTCACTGGTATAGTCGGCAATCGCCTGAATTTTTCCGTGCATATCGCTGACGATAACACAGCCGCTGAGATTGTTGTCTTCCAGAATTTCCAGACAGTCTTCCGTCAGGTCTGTATCAATATCAATTGCATAGCTGATATTGGGTCCTACAATGCCGTTGCTGGTGATTTCGGAAATCAGTCCGTAAATCATTTCACCGTCTTCGGAAACATGCCATGTCCCGTCACGGAGTTCCGAAAGCACATTGCCTTCATTATCTGTCACAATCGTATCGTAATCATATTTGGTTTTTAAATCCTCGGTTTCCCGTGTGACTTCTTCCGGATTCAGAAACCATGAGACATCGGCAGTTTCCTCAATTGTATGCAGAGAATAGGATTCTGCACTGCTTTCCTGCGCACAGCCTGCCAGAAGCAGGCACAGCGGCAGAAGAAGCGCGGTTTTTCTGAGATAAGCTTTCATAATTCACCCCTGACTGCCGCGGTTCTGACGGCAATAATTTTCCAGTCCCCTGAGCGTCCATGTATCATGTTCGGACAGATACAGCAGAAGCAAGGCAGTATCTTCATTATCAATCACGCCGTCCCCTGTCAGGTCGGCGCACTCCAAATCCATCTGCGTGTAAGATGCCTGATTCTGATATAATTTCTGTATGGCAGAAACGTCATCCCATGTAATTTTGAAATCTGCATTGATATCTCCCGGATAGCGGCTGACCTGCGAAACATCCATGACCTGATAATGATAAATTGCATGATAGCTGAAAAAAATCACACAGGACAGCACCAGACAGGAAACCGTCAGAATGATGGCAATGATTACGGATTTTCTGATATCTGTCATGTTAATCCCCCCGCATTCTGAATGTATTGATAATCCTGAGCATCGGTTCTATATTTTCGGCAGTCGATTCCGCCGAGACAATGCACACACCGCTCTGATGATAATAGGCTGCTGTTTCCGGGGATTCCGGTACGGTAATAAACCAGTAGCTGACAAGACGCATTTCCGTGCCGGTATCCTGACGGAAATCAATCCGCCGTGCGGAATAGCCGTTGACAGTAAATGTTTCTTCATATTCGTGAAAGTTTTCCAGTTTTGAAAGATTTGTGCAGATATTATGCAGATACTGCTGATAACAGCGTTCCGGCTGTTCTTTGAATCTGGTTTCCAGCGTAATCAGATTTTTTCCGGAACTGTCCGAAAATCTGACAACACCGTCACTTTTGCCGCTGTCATAAAGTTCCTCGGCTTCCGGAAGGTCAATCGTAAAATAAAGCTGCTGATACAATTCCGGAAATCGTTCCTGAAGTGCGTAATAAGAATTTCCGATTTTTACAGCAGAATCATTGACGGATTCCAGATAATGCAGTGTTCCGGCTTCTTTCTGACATGCCGTACACAGCAGAAGAAACGCAGAAATCAAAATACAGGTTATATATTTTTTCATTTCATCCCACCTGATTATTTTTTTAAATTGATAAATACTGATATTTTTGTCTTTATTATACCATGTTTCGGCAGATAAGTCAAGGCAGTGAACGGTTTCAGAATTCTGTCAGAACAGAAACAAAAAATGACAGGCGGTTGACAAATTTATGAAAACAGACTATAATAATATACAGAACTGTGAAAAGAAAAGAGCGTGTCAACTCATGAAAAAATTGCTTTCTGTGCTGCTTCCGGCATGGATTCTGCTGACGGGAATTCTGCTGATTCCGGTCAGGGCGGAAGATGTTTCCGGCTATGCGGAAGAAATTATAATTCATCAGTCCGGCGGAGATTCCGCACAGAACTGGATTAACGGTGCATTGACGGAAAATGCTGGTATTTCTTCGGAATGGTATATTCTGGCACTCAGTCAGAGCGGGGATTATGATTTTTCGTCTTATCAAAATGCTCTGCATGAATATCTGGAAACACATGAAATTTATTCAGCATCCTCTCGGCTGAAATATGCGCTTGCGCTGGCATCCTGCGGAGAACGTGACGGATATATTACAGAAGCTTTAGAAAATTCCATCGGACAGCAGGGTGTCATGAGCTGGATTTATGGACTGCATCTGCTGAATAATGGTTTCACCTGTGAAAGCTGTTCACTGGAATCGGCAGTGAATCAGCTGCTTTCCATGCAGCTGGAAGACGGCGGATGGGCAGTGATAGGTACTGTCGGGGATATTGATGTCACA
Source organism: Ruminococcus sp. UBA4321 (assembly GCA_002393815.1). Taxonomy (GTDB): domain Bacteria; phylum Bacillota; class Clostridia; order Oscillospirales; family Ruminococcaceae; genus UBA3855. The sequence goes on from DGUB01000046.1 coordinate 19,501, forward strand.
GCAATGGCAGTGCAGGCTCTGGCGGTACATTACGGCACAAATCCGGAAGTACAGTCCGCCTGTGACAGGGCATTGGAATTTCTTTCTGAACATCAGCAGGATTACGGCGGCTATCAGAGTTTCGGAACGGAAAATCTTGAAAGTACCGCACAGGTTGTCACGGCACTGTCAGCACTGGGAATCGACGGCTTTTCTGATGAAAGATTTATCAGAAACGGAAACACGCTCCTGACCGGAATGCTGACATTCCGTCAGCCGGACGGAAGCTATTCTCATACCCGTGACGGCGGCTATAATGAAACTGCTACTATACAGGCGTTTTATACGTTTATTGCTTATCAGAGAATGCAGAACGGTCAGCCGCCGCTTTATTTACTTGACCCGAAACCCGAACCCGAACCGGAAACTCTTCCGGAAGATATGCCTGAACCCGTTCCGGAAATCCCACAGATTCCGGATGTTCCCGAAATGCCGGAAACCTCTGTTCCGGAAACAGTACAGACTTCTGTAACCAGTACCAGTACAGAAACATCTGTACAGACTTCCGCACAGGCTTCTGAAACTTCCGGAACGGAAACAACAAGTTCAGCCGTACAGGAAACCACTTCCCTGCCCCGGACAGAAACGACGGTCACAAGCCGTTCCGAAACACTTCTGACGACAAATTCCGAAACGTTCACGACTTCTGCGGAAACTTTTGCTGTCACAACAGAACAGCATCCGGATAACACGCATCAGCACCGGAAAATTATCATCATCGGCATTCTTGCCGGAACAGGCTTGTTCTGCTGTGTGCTTCTCTGGATTCTGAAACGAAGAAACTGGAAGAATTTTCTTGTTATCGGAATTCTGGTGCTTGGCATATCGGGCGCGGTATGGTTTATCCGGATTCAGTCACCGGAAGAATATTATCATCAGAGTGCCGTACAGAAAGAAAATGCTGTCGGAACAGTCAGCATCACAATCCGCTGTGATACACTTATCGGAAAGGCAGAACCGGAAGCGATTCCGGCAGACGGCATCATTCTGGAAAAAACAGAAATTCCCCTCGCCGACGGCGAAACCGTCTATGATATCTTAATGCAGACTGCTCAGGCTTACGGGATTCAGACAGAACACAACAGCAGTTATTATATTTCCGGAATTCAGTATCTGTATGAAATGCAGTACGGCGACCTCTCCGGATGGATGTACCGCGTCAACGGCGAACTGCCTTCCGTCGGCTGTGCGGAATACTTCCTGAAAGACGGCGATTTTATTGAATGGCTCTATAGTTGTGAAATCGGAAATGATTTGAATTAAGAGGATTTTTTCATGATAGTGATTAAAAATCAGAAATTCCGGCATCTGCTCCGGTGGATGATACCGTTTATCGACATTCCCCTGCTGACGTTTCTCGGCTCGGTAATCCTGAAAGGCGAATATTATCTGCCTGTAGCATTTGCAGGCGCGTTTCTGTCACTGATACTGTTCGCTTCCGGATTTGAAAAAAAGAAAACCGGCACAAGGCGGATTGTGATAGTTTCCGTCATGACGGCGTTATGCTTTACAGGCAGATTCATTCCGCTTCTGAAACCCATGATTGCTCTGACAATTATCACAGCCGTCTGGCTTGGAAGAGAATCCGGATTCCTGACAGGTTCGCTGTCGGCAGTGCTGTCGAATTTCTATTTCGGGCAGGGACCATGGACAATTTTTCAAATGCTGACCTGGGGGCTGATTGGCTACTTTGCCGGAATCTTCGCTGAACCGCTGAAAAATAACCGGATAATTCTGTTCAGTTACGGCATCATCTCCGGAATTTTCTATTCGTTTTCCATGGATATCTGGACAGTCCTCTGGTATGCCAAGGGCTTCGACTGGGGGCTGTACCGTTCGGCATTGGTGACGGCGATACCCTATACGATTTCTTATGTTGTCTCGAATCTTGTTTTTCTGTCGCTTCTGATGAAGCCGTTCGGCGAAAAACTGGAGAGAATCAAAATCAAATACGGTATATAGCCGGAAAGGAGTTGTTTTTTATGTATTTACAGCAGGGATTTTCAGACAATCCGCAGACCAGTGACGCACTCGGCATAGAAGTCTGCTGTCAGGGAATTGCGGATTTCGTCCGCACATGCAGTACGCCTATGACACTGGCAATTCAGGGAGACTGGGGAACAGGCAAAACCACTGCCATGAACCTGATTGGAAACTGTTTACAGAAAGCACATCTGGAGGGCGTTTGCATGATTACGTTCAATACATGGCAGTTTTCCGTTCTGAACGAGAACGAAAAACTGATTGTTGACCTGATGAATGTCATGCTTGCCCGTCTGGAAGAATGGAGTACACAGTTCGGCTTGCAGGAGAATCAGGACGTACAGGAAGCTTTGTTCAATTCCCGGAAATGGATTCGGGGCTTGCAGATTGCGGCTTCTGTGGTGCTGAAAACTGCCCGGCAGTTCGTGGCGGAACGCTTTCCCGGTCTGGTGGGAACCGCTGTGAATGAGGTCATCAATGCTGTCGAAACCGCACCGGAACAGCCCCAAAAATCCGAAGAAACCGTCAGCAGAACTGAAATTGCTGCCAATCTCAAAGACAGTATCGGAGTGGCAATTCAAAGAATTCTGGAATCTTCCGGCGCAGGTGACAGAATTTATGTCTTTATTGATGACCTTGACCGCCTCGAACCCCGGACAGCTGTCGAACTTCTGGAAGGTCTGAAAAATTTTGCCGATTTTGAAAACTGTGTGTTTCTTCTCGCCGTTGACCGGGAAGTTGTGGAACGCGGTCTGCAAAACAAGTACGGCAATGATTTCGATAAACAGAAAGCCCGTAACTTCTTCGATAAGATGATTCAAGTGCCGTTTTCGCTTCCGGTCAGTGCCTATGATATGAATCAGTATATCCGGAGTTTTATTTCCGGCAGTGATGAGATTGTGAATCAGTATGTGCATCTGCTTTCGGTATTCCGGGAACGCAATCCCCGGACGATTAAGCGCAGTTTCAATGTATTGCAGCTGAATGAATGTATCGAAACTGCCAAATCCGGACAGAAGCTTTCTCCGGAACAGCGTCTGAAATTATATGCCGTTCTTCTGCTTCAGCTTGAACACCGCGAAGATTTCGAGGAAATCAGCATGGAAATTGAAAACCACAGCGCGGAAATCGAAACACAGGACTACAGGAATTTCTGCAAAAGTCTGTATCAGCTTGTCTATCCGCAGGATGATGAGGATTCTGTTTCAAGAATGGCTTATCTTCCGGAAATTCTTCGTTTATTTTTCAATTTTCAGGAGGAAGATGCCAGTCAGACACAGGACGCACAGATTCAGGAATTTATTGATTTTGTCAGCCGTACAAGGGCGGCTTCCTCTCCGGCAGAAGCAGAACCGCTCCGCAGAGTGCGCGTGATGCAGAAGCTCTACCGCACACTGAAAGCGCATTCTGCCCTGAAATTCTCTCCGCAGTGGAATCAGCTGACTCCCGAACAGGAACGCACGCTTGCAGAATCCGGAAAGCCTGTCCGCCTGACTGCCGAACTTGACGGGCAGATGCGTATCAAGCTGACATGGAGCGGCGGAGAATCTCTGCTGAATCTGACAGTTTATCAGCCCGGCAACAGAAAAAAAGTATTCCGGGGCGTGGAAGATAATTTCTGTGACCTGGCGCGTACTACAGGGAAAAAGCCGCATCAGTACGGCTATTACTGGATAGAGGGGCAGAGAATTGCCGTTTCGGAATTTTCTTCCTATCAGGAGAACGGCGCACTGGATACGCTTCTGGAAAACTGCGGCATTTTTCACGAATAAGCTTCTTGACATTCGTCCGGCGGTTATGCTATAATATTATCAGAACAAAAGATTGCCGGAGGCGAAAAGTTATGGTTTATGTAACAGGAGACATGCACGGCGAATGGGAAAGATTTAAAGACAAATCCATCCGCCGGCTCAGAAAAGGAGACACCCTGATAATCTGCGGAGATTTCGGCTTTATCTGGGACGACAGCCGGAAAGAAAAACAGATACTGAAAAAAATGTCAGAACTGCCGT
>DGUB01000007.1 GCA_002393815.1 Ruminococcus sp. UBA4321
TCAACGACCTTTCCAGAGGCTGTGATGCTGACGAAGTCTACAAGATGGCAATCATCACTGCCGGCATGGCATAATCTGTAACATGTAAAAAAGCTTCTGCAATCCAAATGCAGAAGCTTTTGTTTTTACCATCCGTATATGTAATAGCACAGCACCAGAGCCGTCAGCCCGTGATAGCTTGCTGTGCCTTCCGGAATGCCGTTTGCTTTCAGACTGGCATCCATGACAGTATCAGCCACATCAGAAACGATAGCTGTCGGAAGAACTTCTTCATGCCGGTGCGTCTGATAATAATCTTCCGGAACGAAACTGTGCATATCAATCATTACTTCCGGGGAGAGGCGGCTCTCAATTTCAGCATAGCGTTCCCATGCGGCATCATCTTCGCCGAAATTCAAATCCAGCCAGCTCATCATGTTGATATAGCCGCTGTAGACAAAATCGGGATTGTCGCTTGTCAGACAGGCGCGGAACGCCAGATAACCGGCTTCATCCTCGAAGATATTGCCTTTCAGATGCGTGAATTCATGGCAGATGGTATCCGGCAGATTGACTTCATAGACAACAGGGTTATAATTCGCTTCCATGGAGAACGGAAAGTAAATGCCGAGCAGTCTCTGCTGTGTAAAGAAATAAGAATGTGAAATCGGCTTTGCATCCGGATAAACACCCTTATACTGTGGAAATTCCTGTGAAAGCCGTCTCATGCAGTTTTTGGCTTCAAGCATATAGTTTTCATCATAGGAGATAATAAAATGTCCTGTTTCATCCCGCTTGACTTTTTTGGCAGCCTGATTGGTTTCGTCTACAAGAAGTTCATAAATATCCAGAACATCGGCATTTTTGAACGTCATATTTTCAAGTCTCTGGCTCATCTGCGTTCCCTGATATAAAATAAAGAACCGGAATGTCAGTATAAAAAACAGCCACGTCAGAATCCATCCGTAGAAATGCCCGTAACCTCTTGCAATTTTTCCGCGGCTTCTTTTTGCAAATATCATCAACAGAATAAAGCTGATAATACCAATAATCACCAGTGCCACGCCAAGAACTATCATAGATTCGCCGACGGAAAACGAGAATAGTCCCGAAATACTGCTCCAGAAATCCGAGATTGCCGGAAATATCCATGCAATATAGAAATCTACAGCAGAAGTCAGAAACCGGGAAAGAATATTCACAAGAATCAGAAATATCCAGATGCCAAACATCATTCTGGTGGAAAGCGAAAATCTGGATTCTGTTTTTTTACGCATAGTCATCACTTTCTTTATTTTCAGAATTCGTATAGTCCTTGAAGCAGATATTGACATCCACATCTCCGACCACGCCCGGAACGGTGCCGTCAGAGGCATACTGCCACATCTGATAGTTATAATAATAAGTAGCTTCGTCATTATATTCCGCCAGCCAGAAATCATAGTCTGTCAGTTCGGGAAGGTCAAGTTTCAGGAGGGAAGTTCGCTTGTTCTGATAGACCATCGGAATATAGCCTGCCTGCTTGATTTTTTCACAGAACACAACACTGCATTCCGTGAGTGTTTTGACGGAAATATTATCGGTTCTCGCGACATCTGTTGTAACGATTTCCCAGTCATAAACAATGGGATAAGTAAGTTCAATATTGTCCATTTCTTTGATGACGGAAAGCACCATGTCAGCTTCTTCTTCGGCTTCTTCCGGGGTAATCGCCTGCGAATAGAAATATAAGCCGATATCAATACCGGCAGCCTGTGCGCCCTGCACATTGCGCTCGAAATATTCATCCAGAAACAGCTTGCCGCCGGAATATCCACGGTAGCCAAGCCGAATCATAGCGAAATCCACACCGGATTTTTTCACGGTCTGCCAGTCGATTTCTTCCTGATGGGAAGACACATCAATACCGAATCGGGAAACAATATGATTATCTTCCGTATAGTAAGTCTGGTTATTTCGGGTGACATACTGGTCTGCCTGATATTCACAGGCGGGAACATCTGCCAGAACAGGAATCCAGATTTCACCGAATTCGGAATCACGGAGAAAAATTTTCTGTCCGGTAGTTTCGTAAATGATTTCGGATTCCAGGATTTCGGTTTCATATTCCGCACTGCCGGACGAGAGCGAAGCCGGAACAGTCTGTTCTTTATGTTCTTTCCGGAGCAGGAGCAGTCCGGCAATGACAAGAATCAGTCCGGTAATCATCACAGACTGGAGAATTGTCACAAGTTTCAGTTTCTTCATAGACACAGCCTTTCAAAAAAATACTTCTTATTTACATAATAACATAAAATCCGGCATCTGTAAAGCGTTTTCATAAATTTTTAACATTACAAATATATGACAGCATTTGAAAAAATATCCTGTACCGGTTCAATGCATGTATTTCAGATTTATTATTTTTACGAATATTGACAAAATAACTGATTTGTGATATAATAAAATCGCTGCCATCTCCGACCGTAATGGGGAAGGAGGTGAAAACCATGGAGATTATCAGTTCTTTTCTTGTTTCTGTCGCAGCAGGGATAGTTACATACTATATCTGCAAGTGGCTGGACAGTCTCAAGAAGTAAAACATTAGGCAGCACAGCACAAAAATACTCGGAGGTTGCCCCCTCCGAGTATTCTTTTTGTGATAACCACAGAATTTGACTATCAGTTCTTTTCTGATTATTATTATACACTATCATGCTGCGTTTGTCAAGAGGTTTTAAAAAATTTATCTTCTGTAGGGCGGAATTTCTCCAAGCTGATAATACTGGTCATGCCGTGTATATTTATGATGTTTCCGCCAGATACCGCGCTTTTTGAGTTCGTGCCGGAGTTCTTTGCCCTCTGTAATGACTAATTTACTGAATTTGATGAGATTGCCTTCGTTGCGCACAAGTCCGGTAATAATGCCGAATGTGTTGCCGCTGCCGACATCGCTCATGATGCTGTTGCCGATATGCGCCATCTGTGCTTTCAGGAGCGGTGCGCCGTGCTTCCGGGCGTAGCGGTTCTGTACTTCTTCCAGACCGGCAATCCGCGGCTTGTGTGCATGGGCGATATAATCCACACCAAGTCTTTCACCGAATCGTTCCGCGCGGGAATCAAATGCTGTATTCGACAGCAGACAGATTCCAAATCCCATCAGCTTGAGATTCTCAAACAGCGTGACAGCAGCTTTCGGCGGTTTCCAGTCTTCGAGTGCGGCAACAGTATCATCAATATCGAAAGAAATCACTTTTATGCCGGCAGTTTTCAGCAGCTGATAATCAATCGCATAGATATTTTTCTGATAAACATCCGGAACATAAGTTTTTCTCAGATAATCATCTGACATGGATTCAAATTTGCTCATAACAGAATCACTCCTCAGGAATTAATAATATGAATATCCCTCTGCGGATACGGGATAGAAATCTGATTTTCGTCGAATGATTTTTTAACCTGTTCGTGCAGGTCATAGTATAAATTCCAGTATTCGGCGTGTGTTGTCCAGACACGGACATAAATCATCACGGCACTGTCCGCGAGTTCGCCGACCCGGACGGTATAAGCTAGTTCATGATTGACAAGCTGATGCTTTTCCAGAATATCAGAAATTAATTTCTTGGCAAGTTCCGTATCAGAATCATAGCCGATTCCAAAATTAATATCCAGACGGCGTTTCGGGTCTTCGGAATAGTTCTGAATGACAGCATTGGAAATCTGATTGTTCGGAATGTAGACAGCAGTTCCGTCTGCTTTTTTCAGCTTGGTTTGCAGAATGCCGATAGTTTCGACCGTTCCGGTAATTCCGGCATATTCGACGAAATCACCGACTTTCAGCGGCTTCGAGAACAGAATCAGAAATCCGCCTGCAACGTTCGACAGGCTGTCCTGCAAGGCAAGACCGACAGTCAGTCCGACTGTGCCTATCACCGTGATAATCGAAGTCATAGGAACATTCAGAACCGATAATACAATCACAGTCACCAGAATATATAAAACGACTCTTATCAGGGAGTGCAGAAATCCGGCGGCAGTTTTGTCAAGCTTGCTTCTGGAAAGAGTTCTTCCGAGAAATTTCAGGAAAAATTTGGATAATAAAATTCCTATTACAAATACCAGAGCCGCCGAACCTAAAGACGGCAGAATCCCCCTTACATATTCCCACATGCCGTTAAATACAGAACCTACATGTTCGGCTTCTCCTGTAATGACTTCACCAAGTTCGGGAACGGTTTCCGTGATGGTTTCCGTTATGATGTCTGTTGTTTCCATTGTCAAATTTTCATCCTTTCTGACAGATTTTTCTTATTTTATTATATAACAGAACAGCAGTTTCTGTCAATAGAGAAATTTTTTCAAAAAACGCTTGCAAAACATGTAAAAGTATAGTATAATAATTACATATGCTGAAATTTTAAGAATGGAGAGTGAACCAATATTATGCATCCTTTATTACTGGCAAATCATCTCATCATGCTGGCTGGCGGCATCGACGGCGACAAAAGACCTCTGGACGGTTCGGAAATCTGGGGCGTTACGCTTGTCGGGCTCGGCGTTGTCATCGCGGCTCTGGCGATTCTGGTTATTGTGATTCTGCTGTTCGGAAAGATTTTCGACCAGATTAACAAGAACCAGAAGGCAAAAGAAGCCGCTGCTGCCGCTAAGAAAAAGCCCAAACAGGCTCCGGCTAAGAAAGCAGCTGCTCCGGCACAGGCGAAACCCGCTGAAAAGCCTTCCCCGGCTCCGGCAGTGCAGGCTGTTCCGGCTTCCGATGAAGATGAAGTGATTGCAGTCATCTCGGCAGTTGTCGCCATGATGAGCGAACAGGACGGCAAGAACTACAGAATCAAATCCGTTGCCAAATCACAGAGAAACAGCGGATTCAGCGGACGTTCCGCATGGGCGATGGACGGACGCAGACAGAACGTCAATCCGTTCTGATTTCAGAGAAAAGGAGATTTTAACCAATGCTGCAAATTTTACAGGATATCCTCAGCGGTCTGTGGGAGACAAGCGGTCTGGCAGGACTCGCCGCCGAACCCCTGAAACTGCTGATGATGTGTATTTCGTTCTTATTCATGTATCTGGCAATTGTCAAAGGGTTTGAACCGCTGTTGCTTCTGCCGATTTCGTTCGGCATGTTTCTGTCGAATCTGCCCGCTGTTCTGCCCGAAGATATGATTTTCCATGCGTCTTACTGGAACGAACCGCAGAGTGTCGAATGGCTCTGGAAAGTTCTGCATGACGGCGGACTGCTGGATAAACTATATCTAGGTGTCAAATTGCAGATATATCCGTGTCTGATATTCTTAGGCATCGGCACGATGACAGACTTCGGTCCCCTGATTGCCAATCCGAAAAGCTTCCTGCTTGGTGCAGCGGCTCAGGGCGGTATCTTCTTCACATTCTTAGCCGCCGGCTATATGGGCATGAGCGCGGCAGAATGCGGTTCTATCGCCATTATCGGCGGTGCGGATGGTCCTACCTCTATCTATGTATCGAGCAAACTGCTTGACGGTGCAGATTCCAGTCTGAATACAGGTACTATTGCACTGGCGGCATATACTTATATGGCACTTGTTCCGGTGATTCAGCCGCCGATTATGAGACTGCTGACAACCGAAAAAGAACGCAAAATTAAAATGCCTCAGCTCCGTACCCCTTCCAAGACAGAAAAAATTGTCTTTCCGGTTGTGGTTACTCTGATTGTAGCACTGTTAGTACCGTCTGCGGCTTCTCTGGTCGGAATGCTGATGTTCGGCAATATCCTGAAAGAATCCGGCGTTGCCGGTCGTCTGGTAGATACCGCTCAGAATGCGCTGATGAATATCGTCACGATTTTCCTGGGCGTTTCTGTCGGTGCAACCTGTACCGCTTCCAACGTGGCAAACTTTGCCTTCGTGAAAGTGCTGATTCTTGGTGTTATCGCATTCAGCCTCGGTACAGCCTGCGGTCTGGGACTTGCGAAAATCATGAACTGGCTGAGCGGCGGCAAGGTCAATCCGCTGATTGGTTCTGCCGGTGTATCGGCTGTGCCGATGGCTGCCCGTATCTCTCAGCAGGAGGGCGCAAAGGCTGACCCGACAAACTTCCTCCTGATGCACGCTATGGGACCGAACGTTGCCGGCGTTATCGGTTCGGCAGTAGCGGCAGGCGTTCTGCTGAGCGTTGTCAACTATTAATTTAACGTCAAAGAAAAGAATCTGCTGCATTTCCGCGCGAAATGCAGCAGTTTTTTAATTTTCGTCTTTTTCGTACTCGAACAGTTCGCCGGGTGTGCATTCCAGAACGTTGCAGATGGCGTTTAAGATATATTTGTCATAACTGGTTGTCTTATTTCTATAATATCTGGTGATTGTAGGATAACTAACGCCGATTTGTTTTGCCAGCCAGTAGCGCGAACGTTTTCGCTTTTCTAATAGTTCTTCTAATTTTAATTTCAGCATATATCCTCCTGTATATAATCATATCATTATATATATATTATAAAATATATAATATCACTTGACAATTTCATTTTGTCGTTGTATAATGTTAATATTATATAGAAAGCAAGTGTTATATATGCCGGACTATGAAAAATTATTCTACGAATCACAGGCGGAACTCGCCGACCTGGAAGAACGGCTGAAACAAATGGTTCTCGAAATTCAGTCATTTATGCGCTCCGCCGAGGAAAAAGTCATTTCGGATGATGATGAGAAAATTTAAAAAATTCCTTGCTTTTTTTAGTGATTTATGATAAAATAAAAATATCAAGAATATTCACTACGGAGGAATTTTTTTATGGCTTATGTAATCGGTGTGGATTTGGGAACAAGCGGCACAAAAACCGTTCTGTTCGACGAATCCGGAAAGGTAATCGCTTCCCATACTGTGGAATATCCCATGTATCAGCCGAAAAACGGCTATGCCGAACAAGACCCGGCAGACTGGCGTGAAGCGTCTTTTACTACTATCCGCGCAGTCATGCAGAAAAGCGGCGTTTCTAAAGATGATGTCAGGGCAATCGGCTTATCCGGACAGATGCACGGACTTGTCATGCTCGACGAAAAAAATCAGGTTATCCGGAATTCCATTATCTGGTGCGACCAGAGAACCGCTAAGGAATGCGAGGAAATGACCGCGAAAATCGGCGCGGAACGCATGATTGAAATCACTGCCAATCCGGCTATGACAGGCTTCACAGCTTCCAAGATTCTGTGGGTCAGAAACAACGAACCCGAAAATTATGCGAAATGCCGTCATATTCTTCTCCCGAAGGATTATGTCAGATTCTGCCTGACCGGAGAATTCGCGACAGAGGTTTCTGATGCTTCCGGTATGCAGCTTCTGGATATTCCCAAGCGTCAGTGGTCTGACGAAGTTCTGGAAAAACTCGAAATTGATAAATCTTTGTTAGCCAAGGTTTACGAAAGTCCGGAAGTCACCGGCACGCTCACCAGAGAAGCCGCCGAGAAAACCGGTCTGAGTCAGAATACTATCGTTGTCGGCGGTGCAGGCGATAACGCAGCAGCAGCAGTCGGAACAGGCGTTGTCCGTGACGGGAAAGCGTTCACGACTATCGGAACAAGCGGTGTTGTTTTCGCGCATACATCCGGAATTACTATCGACCCGAAAGGCAGAGTACATACTTTCTGCTGTGCCGTTCCGGGATGCTGGCATGTCATGGGCGTGACGCAGGGCGCAGGCTTATCCCTGAAATGGTTCCGTGACAACTTCTGCAATGCTGAAAAGGAAACTGCTGTTCTGATGGGCGTTGACCCTTATTATCTGATGGATAAGGGCGTGTTACAGTCTCCTGTCGGCGCGAACCGTCTGTTATATCTGCCGTATCTGATGGGCGAACGCACACCGCACCTTGACCCTGATGCAAGAGGTGTATTCTTCGGATTATCGGCGATGCATACCAAGCGTGACATGCTCCGCGCTGTCATGGAAGGCGTTGCCTATTCGCTCCGCGACTGTATGGAAGTCCTGAAAGAAATGGGCGTTTCCGTCAATGATATGATGGCTTGCGGCGGAGGCGGTTCTTCTCCGGTCTGGAGACAGATGCTCGCTGATTTGTATACCTGTCCGGTCAAGACGGTGGATTCCAAAGAAGGTCCCGCGCTCGGCGTGGCAATTCTGGCGGCTGTCGGTGCAGGAATCTATTCCAGTGTTCCGGAAGCCTGTGACGCTATCATTCACACAGCGAATACACAGCAGCCCGATGCTGAAAATATTCCCGAATATGAAAAATATTATCAGCTTTACAAAAATATCTATCCGGCACTGAAAGAACAGTTCAAGGCGTTATCCGCATTATAATGGAATTACAGGAAAAAAAGAAACCGCTGTCCGGAAGCGTCCTGAAATTGATTGCCGTCATCACGATGCTGATTGACCATTCTTATCATGTACTGGATAAGTTTCCGGGCTTCCGGCATGTGTTCTGGAAAATCAATGCGGAATATCAGGTATCTTTCTATCTGCTGTGCCGGACTGTCGGCAGAATTGCATTTCCGTTATATGCCTTTCTGCTGACAGAGGGTTTCCGGCATACGCATGACAGAAAAAAATATGCACTGAATTTATTCATATTCGCCCTGATTTCGGAAATTCCGTGGAATCTGCTCCACGGCGGAAAAATATTTTACGAGAAACAGAACGTATTTTTCACGCTGTTTCTGGGTTTGCTGTGTATGACAGTCTATGAACATTACCGCGAAAATCTGAAAAAACAGCTGTGTTTCCTGCTGATTATCGCAGTTACTGCCATGTTCCTGAATGCCGATTACGGTCTGAAAGGCGTGGGCTTTATCTTCGCGATGTATCTGCTCCGGGAAAAGAAAGTTCCGCAGATGTTTGTTTCTTCGGCGTTCCTCTCCGGAAATATTTTCTATACATTCGGCGTGATGAGTGCTTTCCTTCCGATAAATCTCTATAATCAGGAGCGAGGCTTCATCCGTGGAAAGTTCTGGAAATATGCGTTTTACGCATTTTATCCGGTGCATATGCTGATTTTATATCTTATCCAGAAAAATCTATAATACAGAAAGGATGTTCAGAATGAAAGAAGAAATTTTTGAATCCCATGAAAAACTTGCCGAACTCGTCAGAAAAAGAAAACAGCGCAAGA
>DGUB01000016.1 GCA_002393815.1 Ruminococcus sp. UBA4321
GAGTGTAAATTTTTCATAATTTTTTTATTTTGAACGCAGTTCCGCATTTAATTTCTTGCGCAGAACCTTTGTCACGCTTTCGGCACAGGCTTCAATTTCATTGGAAGTCAGGGTCTTTTCCAGTGAACCAATCACCAGACGAACCGTCACAGACTTCTTTCCTGCCGGCACCTGTTTGCCTTTATATTCTTCCACGAACGAAACAGACTGCAATACACTGCCCTGATTCTTCTTGGACAGAATCACATCCCTGATTTCTTCCCACTTGACGGAATCTTCCACCAGCATGGACAGGTCGTAATCCATGAGCGGATATTCCGGCAGATGCGTGAACTCATTCGTTCTGGAAGTGAACGGCTTCAGCAGTTCAGTGTCAATCTCGAACAGCAGAACAGCATTATTTTTAATACCGGATTCCAGAGCCGCTTTCTTGGACAGCAGCGCGAAATCGCCGACTTTTTCATCACCGCGGAATATGTTGAGCCATACAACCTCATCCGCCCAGACAGGCTTGGTTTCCTGTCTGAAACTTAACGATTCCATGTGCGTATAACGCGCCATATTTTCCAGTACGCCCTTCGCCTGACGGAACAGAACATTGATATTCTTATAATCACCAGTAAACGCGCCGCCGATATGCTTTCTCTGTTCCGGAAGCTTTTCGGTTTCATCATAACTGGAAACATAGTTCCGGTCGAAAAAGACTCTTGCACCCTCGAAAATCGAGAATTCACTGTAATAACGCAGATTTTCCGAAACAGCCTTTACCAGATTCGGCAGAAGTGACGAACGGATAAACTTTTCCGTCGGGGACGGCGGTGTCGAAATCGCCAACATTCCTTCTGTACTGCCCAGTACTGCATTGATATACTGGTCATCCATCCACGGATAGGTGAAAACTTCCTGCATTCCGCAGCGGAATGCCAGATATTCCTTGATTTTGCGCTCCAAATCGATATCCAGCTGATTGATTGCACCCGTAAAGGAAGTCGTAATCTTTTCACCGTCAAAGTTCTCATAGCCGTACATACGGGCGACTTCTTCCATAATATCGTCTTTAATGGAAATATCACCTGTGGAACGCCATGTCGGAACAACGACATGCATGTTATCGCCGTCGAATGCTACTGTAAAGCCCAGTCTGCCGAGCAGATTCGTCAGAGTCTCCTGGGAAAATTCCTTGCCGAGACGGTGTTCCAGCCAGCTGACAGGCACATCAATTTCCTGCTGCACCAGTTTTTCTGGATAACTGTCCGAAAATGCCTTGACTTCCATTTCCGGATAAATTTCCTTAAAGAGTTCCATCGCCATGGAAAGAGCCTGGTCACAGCGTTCCGGGTCGATTGCCTTTTCATAACGGGCAGAAGCTTCGGTTCTGTTCTCATATCTGAGCGCGGTTCTCCGGATGCCTGCGGCATTGAAATTGGCAACTTCCAGAATGACTCTGTTCGTTTCCGGCAGAACGGAATCTTTCGAGCCGCCCATGACTCCAGCTAATCCGACTGCACTTTCTGTATCAGCAATCACTAAATCATCAGAAGTCAGTTCCAGTTTCTTGTCATTCAGCAGAAGCAGTTCTTCCTTGTCAGCCGCACGGCGGACAACGATATTTCCCTTGATATGGTCGGCATCAAAGGCATGTGTCGGCTGTCCGGTTGCCAGCATCACATAATTCGTAATATCGACAAGCGCGTTAATCGGACGCATACCGACTTTCCAGATTCTGTTCTGCATCTGCCACGGAGAAGCCTTGACAGAAAGATTTTCGATTTCTGCGCCGATATATCTGGGGCATCTCTCAAAATCCTGTACGTCCACTTTCATCGCCGGAATGCCGGAAGCATCAAATTTCTTGATTTCTTTCAGCGGCAAGCTATACAGTGCGGCAATTTCACGGGCGATTCCGTAATGTCCCCATAAATCAGGACGATTCGTCATAGATTTATTATCAATTTCCAAGATAATATCATTCAGGTCGAGGGCATCTGCAAGAGGTGTTCCGGCAGGAACATCAAATGCTGACAAATCTGTGATTTCGGCTTCTTCCTTCGCCGGAAACAGGTCAGCCAGACCGATTTCAGATGATGCACAAATCATGCCAAAACTCTCGACTCCGCGAAGCTTCGCATTCTTAATCACAACCGGTTCGCCTTCGCCGTGCCAGCGCACAACTGCGCCCGGACAAGCCACTGCAACTCTCATGCCTTCTGCAAGATTCGAGCCGCCGCACACAATGTCCTTGATTTCGCCGTTTCCGATATCTGTCTTGCAAATCCGGAGTTTATCGGCATTCGGATGGGGCAGAACTTCCTGAATTACCCCGACAATCAATTTATCAAAGCTTTCTGCCAGCGGTCTGACATCTTCTACCTCGACAGTAGACATCGTCAAATCATAGGCAAGCTTTTTCAAATCCATGTCATCCGGAACCGCTACATAGTCTTTTATCCAGTTTAACGATAATTTCATGATTTTTCTTCCTCCCGTTATTTGAACTGCTGCAAGAATCTCAGGTCTGCACTGTGGAACAGACGCACATCATCCACGCCGTAACGCATCATAACAAGGCGGTCAAGACCGATATTCACATAGAAACCTGTAAATTCATCCGGATTCAGTCCGGCTGCACGGAGTACATTCGGATGAGGCGTACCGCCCGGCATGATTTCAATCCAGCCGACATTTTTACAAACACTGCATCCCTTGCCGCCGCATACCAGACAGCCCATATCAATTTCAAAGCCGGGTTCTACAAACGGGAAAAATCCGATTCGCATTCTGACAGGCACTTCCCTGCCGAATACTTTGGAAAGCACACTCTGGAGCATAATCTTTCCGGAAGCAAAGTCAATATTCTTATCGACAATGAGGGCTTCATACTGGAAAAATGCTCTTTCGTGGCGTGCGTCAGTCGTTTCGTTTCTGTAAACTCTGCCCGGATAAACGAATCTGTAAGGCGGCTTATGTGTCTGCATATAGCGGACGCTTCCGCCTGTCAGGTGCGGACGCAGACAGAGTTTTTCATTGGTTGCGCCTGTGTCGTGACCTTCCAGCCAGTAGGTGTCCATGCTTTCACGCGCCGGATGATTCTGGGGGAAGTTCAGCTTATCAAAAGCATATAACTCACTGGTAATATCTTCTTCTTCGTAGATTTCAAAGCCCATGGAACGGAACGCATCATTCAGGTCATAGCACATCTGTGTGATGGGATGCAGTCCGCCGCCTGCCGGAGCCGTGCCGGGTACGGTAACATCAAAATCAGCCGGAATTTCCGAAGCTTTCAGCACAAGTTCCTCGCGCTTCTGTTCTACCAGACCTGTCAGCTTGTTCTTGATTTCGTTGACAATACGTCCGATTTCCGGGCGTTCGGATTTGTCGAGTTTCGGCATTTCCTTCATGATTTCCGTTAAAGAACCCTGTTTTCCCAGCAGGGAAGCCTTGACTTCCTGGAGGGCATTTTCTGTGCCGGCAGCGAGAATTTTTTCTCTGCCCTCACGCAGGAGTTCTTCGAGTTTTTCTTTCAAAATAATTCCTCCGTTTCTGAAAATAAATCAAACTGATAACTTTACTATTATATCACAAGACAACCAAACTGTCAAGATTTTTTCTGTTCCTGATACTCTTTCCATGCGGCGCGAACCCAGTCCGGCACACCGAAATCATATTTCATATCTTCCGGCTTGGCACTGCCCGGAATCGAAATCATAGAAAGATACTGGTATACTTCAAACGGCTCTTTTGTCAGTGCCGTAAAGATTTCATTGCTCAGATTATAACGCTCAAACAACGGTCTGAACCGTTCTTCATAAACAGAAGTACTGTTTATCAAGCAGAGTTTCTGCACCAGACGGAGCATCTTATTCAGAATTCTGGAAACATGTTCCTTGGAATATCCGGTTTTCCTGGAAATTTCAGTAAGGCTGTTTCCCTGCATCCGGTAGCGCAGCACATCGATATGCTGTTCTTTTTCTTCTGTATTTTCGGCAAGGAATTCCAGTACAGGCGGATATTTCAGAATATAATACTCTCCTCTGGTATCTTCAATACGTTCATTCTCCCTCATTTCCTGCAAAATTTCGGCAAGAATTTTCTTGTCCATGGAAACAGGCATATCTTCGCGGAGCATGGTTTCTGACAGTCCGGACATCTGGCGGTTGCTGATAAGCTTGGTGATATATTTATCCAGCAGTGTGCGGACATGTTTTTCACGGTACCATGTATTCCAGCAGTTTTCTTTTGTACGATTTTTTTCGGGCAGGTCGGCACAAAGATATAATTTCAGCGCACGCTGTTTGGACTGTTCAATATTCAAATCGGCAAGTTCTTCCATAAATTCATCCAGATAGGCAGTAATTTCTTTCGGAACGGGCTTGGCATCAGGATATACTGGATTTGCCTTGGATTCTTTATAGTTCTGAATTTCCTGCAAAGTTTTCTCATCCATATGCGGAATTGCGCGGAGTGTTTCTTCCTCTGTCTGCACAAGCTGACGGGAACTGCGGATATGACCGCGGAGCAGGCTGTTTTTCGCTTTGACAGAAAGCGACATTTCTTCCACATAGACAATTTCTTCTTCGGCGAGCATTTCTTCTGTCATGGGCGTGAGGAAATCTTCTGTTTCCTCATCGAATACCGGAAGCGGAGGCGCATCTTCATGCTTTTCCTGTTCGTCCCAGTCAGTCACAGAAGGAATTTCCGGCAGATAATCCGCATCTTCGTCAAGAAGCGGCTCATTGTCGTTGGCGTTGCCGGGCATGGAAAGCATATCCACTTCATTCAAATCCAGAACAGAAGGAATCAGCGGCAGGATATCTTTTGCTGCTTCGCTCAGGTCTCCCTGGAACATTTCATCAGGACGTTCCGGCACTTCGACAGCAGTACTTTTTGCCTTTGTGCTGTCGAAATTAAAGAAAGCGGAAATTTCCGGAAGGTTTTCCGTCTCTGACTTTGGCTTGTCCGCTTCCCCTTCGTCCAGAAAAGACGGGATTTCCAGATTTTCCGTATCTGCGGAAGTGCCTGAAAACTCCAGAATTTCAGAAGCCAGTTCCGGATTGTCCTCCTCAAAATCCAGCCCGTCTGAAAAAGACGGAATTTCAATTGCTTCTTTTTTCTCTTCCTGCTGTTCAGAAGAAAAAACAGGAATTTCCGGCAGATTTTCTTTCCGGGCAGAGTCTTCCAAATCTGCTATTGTCTGTGCAGCAGAATCCATATCCAGTGTATCCAGACCAGAAAAAGACGGAATATCCAGCACAGCTTCCGGTTCTGTTCCAGTCATTTCGGAAAACGGAAACGAATTTGCCATATCTTCCAGTTCCAGCGTATCAATATTAGAAATAGAAGGCACTTCGGGCAAATCTGGAATCTGATTCGATTTCATCTGTGCATTATTCTTTTTTTCATTTTTCATGTGAGTTCTCCTTTTTGTGCCATATACGTATATGAATATCCTGTGCCATACAGATGCTATTCTTTTATATTATAACATAATTTCCGGGATTAGTCAATATGATTTTCATGAAATTTACACAGAAAAAAACGGACAGATTTCCGTCCGCTGTTTTCATCATAAACATTTATTTGGAATTCAGGTGCGGAACACGCTTTATCACGAGTTCATAGAGCGTCACCGAAGACGCTGCACCCATAATCCCCTGCACCAGATTGGAGAGCATTCCGAGCAGAGCCGTCATCACAGAACCGTACATCACGGCTTCAAATCCGGCATAGCCGACTATCATAATCACTTCTGCAATGCAGGCGGCGGCAATCCTTGACCGGAACGAACCATGCTTTTCGCTGAGTTTCTGATAAATATGAAAAGATGAAAATGCCATCAGAGATTTAATTATCAGCGTCACAGGCGCATAGACAAAATACCCTGAAATCACGTCCGCCAGTGCCGAACCGATTCCGGCGGCAGCAGTTCCGTAAACGCCGCCCAGAAGCCATGCCGAAATATTCACAAAACAATCCCCTAAATTCAGATAGCCCTTTGTCGGCGTGGGTATCTGAATCAATAATGTCGCGACTGTTGTAAACGCAGCTAACAAGGCGGCTAATGTCAGCTGCCGAAGATGCTGATTCTGTTTCATCATCTATCACCTCAAAAATATTTTTATCAGAACGATACAAATCTGACGATAATTATTATAACACAAACCTGACGGATTGTCAACATTCTATTAATACAAGTTTTCAATACCTTTTTCTAATCTGAACTGATAACTTTCTGTTTATTTCTTCTGTTCGCGCTGTGCCGTCACAGCATTTTCTGCAATACCTTCGGTACTCTCCGGCAGAAACAGCGTCTTGACCGTTGCAAAACAAATCTTGATGTCCTGAATCATTCCCGGATGCGCCAGATACAGCAAATCCATCTGTAATTTGTCATACGGCGCAGAATTGTATTTTCCATAAACTTGTGCATACCCCGTCAGCCCGGCTTTCGCCTGTAATCTCAGACGGAAATCCGGAAGTTCCGCTTCATACTGTGCCGCGATTTCCGGACGTTCCGGACGGGGTCCTACCACTGACATTTCCCCTTTCAGAATGTTGAACAGCTGCGGCAGTTCGTCCAGCCGAAACCGCCGGAGCGTTCTGCCCGTCCGGGTAATGCGTTCATCTGCTTCCCCGGCGGAAAGCCGCGCGATTCCGTCTTTTTCGGCATCCTGCCGCATAGACCGGAATTTCAGAATCTGAAATTCCCTGCCGTCTTTTGTCAATCTTGTCTGCCGGTAAAATACTGAACCGCCGTCCGATTTTACTGCTGCCGCAATTATCAGCATCAGCGGCGATAATAAAATCAGCCCCGTTCCGGAAACCAGAATATCAAATATCCGTTTCATGATAATATATTCCGGAACTGGTCGATATCTCTCGGCTCGCATCAAAGGCAGGTGAAACATATGCATTGTCCGCGCACTGCTCATGAGCAAATCTCCTGTTCCCGGTATCATGTAGGCAATTTTGCGGTTTTCAATGCAGTATTTCAGAATCCTGTTTCTTTCATGGCTCTGCAAATCGCAGATAAAGACCGTCTGGATGCTGTCATCTATCACGGAAAGCCCCTGTTTCAAAAATTCCTGTACAGAACAGGTTTTCACAACCTGAAATTTCAAATCCATACCATACGCAGAAATCAGATTCTGCATTTTTTCTTCCTGCTGATAAAATATAATTGTCCTCAAAGGCGGAAATTTCCTGAAATACCATCTGTGTGCCAGCAGTGACCATAACGCCGAAAATGCTGTCTGCCCCAGAAAACATAACAACAGCGGCATCAGATTTATCATTCCGCGCCCCAGCAGGCTGAATATCATCGCCATAATCCCGTCCGCAAAAAATGCCGCAAGCATCTGACTGTATGTCAGTTCTGATATTCTCTGCAATGACAGGTGAAAGGCATCATAAATTCTGCTGAATACTAAATAGAATATCATGAATAAGAAAATAATTATCCCGTCTTCTTTCTGTATTACCTCTTCCGGGTAAAGCGTTCCCCGGTAATATCCAAGCCATCCGCACAGAAACGGCACTGTTACTGCTATCACATTCAGCACCTTCACTCCGCGGACAAGCAAGTCATGTTTCATACCCATAGAAAATTTTTTCTCCTTAAAATAAATTCCGCTGTTATTATCATACCTCTGAATTCCATTTTTGTCAATGCTCAAAATTTTTCTTGACAGAATGCCCGTTATGTAGTAAAATAAAACTATAGTGAAATACTATGCATTATATAAAAATCAAAGGCGGTCAAGACTATGAATGTTTATGATATGCAGCAGAAAATTCTGCAACTCAAAAAAGAAAAAGATGTCTGTATCTTAGCGCACAGCTATGTCGCAAGAGAAATCAGCGAAATTGCCGACTTTACAGGCGATTCCTACGGTCTGAGCGTTCAGGCGGCAAAAGTCCCTAATCAAACCGTGCTGATGTGCGGTGTCCGCTTTATGGCGGAAACCTGCAAAATTCTCTCCCCGGAAAAGAAAGTTCTCCTCTCCAATCCGCTCGCCGGATGTCCCATGGCGGAACAAATGGATAAAGATATGATTTCTCAGGTCAAGGAAATGTATCCGGATTATATCATCATGGCTTATGTCAATACTACAGCAGAACTCAAAACCATTGCCGATGTCTGTGTCACTTCTTCCTCTGCCGTACAAATCGCAAAGGCTGTCGATGCAGATAAAATTCTGTTCATTCCGGACTGCAACCTCGGCGCATTCGTCGCGAAACAAGTCCCCGAAAAAACTTTCAAACTCTTACAGGGCGGCTGTCCCATCCATGCCGCTGTCAGACCGGAAGCCGTCAAGCAGATGAAAGCACTCCATCCTGACGCGCTCGTTCTCGTTCATCCGGAATGCGTTCCCGAAGTGACCGAACAGGCTGACTATGTCGGCTCTACGACCGGAATTATGGCTTATGCTAAAAAATCCAGCGCAAAAGAATTCATCATCGGTACGGAAATCAGCATTTCCGAACACCTGCAGTATGACTGCCCCGATAAAATGTTCTATCCGCTGACTAAACACCTCATCTGCCCGAATATGAAATCTACCACTCTCGTAGACGTTTACAGAAATCTGACAGGCGAATTCGGTGAAGAAATTCTTCTGGATGACGAAACTATCCGGCTCGCCAGAAGATGTATCGACAATATGATTCAATTAGGCGGTTAACCATGAAAGAAAAAGCTATGATTGCCATGAGCGGCGGCGTGGACAGCTCCG
>DGUB01000051.1 GCA_002393815.1 Ruminococcus sp. UBA4321
CGTCCGGAACGTATTTGTCCAGAGTACCGTATTTGCCGCAGGGGATTTCCTTCAGAGTCAGACCGCAGGCAAGCATTGCCGATACCAGTGCAATCGGGAAACCGGTTGCCTTCGATGCCAGTGCGGAAGAACGGGAAGTTCTCGGATTGATTTCGATAACGACAATTCTGCCGGAAACCGGGTCATGTGCGAACTGACAGTTACAGCCGCCGATTACCTGAATGGCTTCTACAATCTTGTAGGAATATTCCTGCAACTTCTTCTGTACCTCTTCGGAAATGGTCAGCATCGGCGCGGAGCAGAACGAATCGCCCGTATGTACGCCGATAGGGTCGATATTTTCGATAAAGCAGACTGTGATAATATTATTTTCCGCATCGCGGACAACTTCCAGTTCGAGTTCTTCCCAGCCGCTGATGCATTCTTCTACAAGCACCTGATGCACCAGAGAAGCCTGCAAGCCTCTTGCACAGACGGTCTTTAATTCTTCGACATTGTAGACCAATCCGCCGCCGGCACCGCCCATAGTGTAAGCCGGACGCAGTACAACCGGATAATGCAGTTCTTCGGCAATCTTAACGGCTTCTTCTACGGAATAAGCTTCATGACTGCGGGGCATTTCAATGCCGAGCTGGTTCATGGTATTCTTGAATTCGATTCTGTCTTCACCGCGTTCGATGGCGTCTACCTGAACGCCGATGACCTGAACATGATTCTTCTCCAGAACGCCGGCTTTTGCCAGTTCGGAACAAAGGTTCAGACCGGACTGTCCGCCGAGGTTCGGCAATAAAGCATCCGGCTTTTCTTTTTCGATAATCTGTGTGAGTCTGTGCAGATTCAAAGGTTCGATATAAGTAATATCTGCAACATCGGGGTCTGTCATAATCGTTGCAGGATTCGAGTTGACAAGGACAATTTCATAACCCAGCTTGCGCAGAGCCTTGCAGGCTTGCGTGCCGGAATAGTCGAACTCGCAGGCTTGTCCGATGATAATAGGACCAGAGCCGATAATCATAATCTTGTGAATATCCTGTTTCTTTGGCATGTGTAACTCTCCTGACCGTGCATACGCACAAAAAATTTTCGGCATGTGATGATTTATGCTTACTTAATATCATAGCACAAAATCATGAAAAATGCAAGAGAAAATTTTAAATATTTGTCTTTTTTTCTGAAACCGCAGAATTTCGCGTGACTTTGCGCAGAATCTTGACATTCGCAGAAAGCTGTGCTATAATAAACATAACAGCAGTTCGTTTGCGCTCTCCTGCCTGAACAAAACCGAGGCTTGATTGAAACAGGATTTTCAATGCAGGCGGTCAGTCTGCATTTTTTATTGAGGTGAAAAATTTTTTATGTATCAGTTAAAAACATCAGCGGCATTCGATTCGGCGCATTTTTTAGCCGGATATCAGGGAAAATGTGCCAATCTGCACGGACATCACTGGGTAACGGAAGTCTGTATTTCCGGGGAAGAACTCCAGAAAGACGATCAGCAGAGAGGTATGCTTCTGGATTTCGGCGATTTGAAAAAAGCTGTCCGGAATCTGGCAGACAGTTTCGACCATGCGCTGATTTATGAAGAACATACGCTCAAATCCAGAACGATTGAAGCGTTGCAGGAAGAAAATTTCCGGCTGATTCCCGTGCCGTTCCGCCCGACTGCCGAGAATTTTGCAGAATATTTTTTTAACGTCCTGAAAGAACAGGGACTTCCGGTCAGCCGTGTGACCGTTTACGAAACGCCCGATAACTGCGCGGAGTATTCGGCATGAGTGAGATTATCTATCCGGTTGCGGAAAAATTCATCAGCATCAACGGCGAAGGCAGAAAAGCCGGAGAACTGGCATTATTTATCCGGTTCCGGAAATGCAATCTGCACTGTTCGTACTGTGATACGCTCTGGGCGAATCAGGACAACTCTCCGGCGGAATTTCTTTCTCTGGAATCGCTTGTGGATTTCGCGGAAAAATCCGGAGTGAAAAATATCACGCTCACCGGCGGAGAACCGCTGTTACAGAAACATCTTGATTTGTTAATTACGGCACTCATGAAAAAAAATCATGAAATCGAAATCGAAACCAACGGCAGTATTTCGATTCAGAAATTAGCCTGTCAGGAATGCCGTCCGGCGTTTACGCTTGATTATAAGCTTCCGTCGAGCGGAATGGAATCCGCCATGCTGACGGAAAATTATCAGTATTTAGACAAGAATCTGGATGTTGTGAAATTCGTCGCCGGAAGCCGTCAGGATTTGAACAAAGCTTTTGAAATTATTCAGAATTATCATCTGATAAGCAAATCCACAGTCTATTTCAGCCCGGTGTTCGGGAAAATCGAACCTGTTGAAATTGTCGATTTCCTGAAAGAAAAAAATCTGAATCAGGTCAGAGTGCAGTTGCAGCTGCATAAATTCATCTGGAATCCGGAGCAGGGAGGTGTATAATCATGATGAATCAGGAGAAAATTAAATTTCATATCCGGGGACTGCTCGAAGCCATCGGCGAAAATCCCGACAGGGAAGGGCTTGCCGAAACCCCTGACCGCGTCGCCCGTATGCTCGCCGAAGTCCTCGAAGGCACTAATTATACGAATCACGAAATTGCCGAAAAATTCGGCAAAACGTTCCGTATGCAGGAAAATCCCGATACCGATTCGGCAGTCGTCATGAAAGACATTCAGGTATTCAGTTACTGTGAACATCATATGGCTTTAATGTACGATATGTATGTGAATGTCGCGTATCTGCCTGTCGGAAAAGTTCTCGGACTGAGTAAAATCGCCCGTATCTGCGATATGGCGGCGAAGCGTCTGCAATTACAGGAACGTCTCGGCAATGATATTGCCGAAATTATTTCCGAAGCAACCGGTTCGCCCGATGTCGGCGTTCTGATTACAGGTTCTCACAGCTGTATGACAGCAAGAGGCATCCGGAACACTTCCGCCCGGACGGTTACAAAAACATTCAAGGGCAGATTCCGGACGGAAAAAGACTTACAGGAGCTGATATTATGAAAAAAGCATTGGTTTTAACAAGCGGCGGCGTGGACAGTGCCACCTGTCTGGCACTTGCCGTTCAGAAATACGGCGCGGAACAGGTGCTTGCCTTAGCCGTTTTCTACGGTCAGAAGCATAAAAAAGAACTGGAGTATTCCCGGAAAATCGCGGAATATTATCATGTAGAGTTCAAAGTTCTGGATTTGTCGGTTATCTTCGCGGATTCGGACTGCTCGCTTCTGGCACAGAATTCCGATACTGAAATTCCGAAAACTTCCTATGCCGAACAGCTTGCCGGAACGGACGGAAAACCGGTTTCGACATATGTACCGTTCCGGAACGGCTTGTTTCTGTCCTCGGCGGCGAGTATCGCGCTTTCTCACGGCTGTGAGGTGATTTATTACGGCGCACACAGCGACGATGCCGCCGGGAATGCTTATCCGGACTGTTCGGATGATTTCAACAATGCCATGAATCAGGCAATTTGGCTGGGAAGCGGAAATCAACTCCGGATTCACGCGCCGTTCGTGAAAATGACAAAAGCCGATGTCGTCAAGACCGGATTAGAATTAAAAGTCCCTTACGAACTCACCTGGAGCTGTTACGAGGGCGGAGACAAGCCCTGCGGTATCTGCGGAACGTGCCGTGACCGCGCCGAAGCTTTCCGGCTCAATGGTGTTTCCGACCCGTGGACAATTTCTAATGAATGACTGGCAGGAAGGAAAGCATCTTCCTGACTGGGAGAAAGAAAAAATCCTGAAAATTCTGGATGAAAGTCATATCGTACGGAAAAAATTGTCATACATTCCGGAATTTTTCTTTCACGACCTGACATGGGTGATAGTTTTATTACTCCCTTTTATTTTTAATGAATATATCGGATTATTGACAGTTGTATTGATTTACGGTCTGCATTTGGGTACTTCTCACCGAACCGCTCTGGAACGAAAAATTGAAAAACGTCGCTTTTTGTTTCAGATGCAGGATAATATAATACTCCTGAAATGTCAGGAAGATGAAAAAATCTATCATTTTGATTTGCGAAAAGGAGAAATTTTTTAATATGCGTACACAGGAAGAACACGGCGATATTACCTTATTAGGCAATCAGCATACAAAATATGAATTTGACTACAAACCGGAAGTTTTAGAGACATTCCCGAACAAGCACCCGGACAGGGATTATTTTGTCAAGTTCAACTGTCCGGAATTTACCAGTCTCTGTCCGATTACCGGACAGCCCGATTTTGCAACTATCTATATTTCTTATGTTCCTGATGAAATTATGGTGGAAAGCAAATCCCTGAAATTATATTTATTCAGTTTCCGGAATCACGGAGATTTCCACGAGGACTGCG
>DGUB01000086.1 GCA_002393815.1 Ruminococcus sp. UBA4321
TTCTGACGGGTAGTTTCTTTGAAGGGATTCAGAACGGCTCTGGGAACATCTTCAGAAAAATCCATTCCGATAAAATACAATCCGGTTTTCCCACCGCCGCCGCCGGAACCGCTGCACTGTGTGACAGCCAGACCGTCAGTCTGATAGACGCGGTTTCCCTGACTGCCTTTGATTATCTGCCTGACTTTTCGAGTATTTTCTTTGTGGCTGTTTCCGAAATATAGTATTTCTCCGGAACAGTCTGCTCCAAAACATCCTGCAAGATAGATTCTCCTCCGGGACTGCGGCACTCCGAAATCGGCGCTGTTATGCACAGCCCATTCCACGCAGTACCCCAGTTCTGAAAGCGTTTCAATGATTTTCGAGAAAGTCTGCCCCTTGTCAATCCCCAGCAGTCCGGGAACATTTTCAAATATAAAATAGCGAGGTCTTTTGTCTTTAAGGATTCGGGCAAGTTCAAAAAACAGATTACCTCGTTCATCGTCAAATCCTTTCCGCTGACCGGCAACGGAAAACGGCTGGCAGGGAAATCCGCCTGTGAGGAGGTCAAAGTCTGCAAGTCTTCCGGTGTCAATAGTTCTGATATTTTCATAGAAATCCTCACCCCCTGTATCATATAGTGTACGGTAGGCTTTCTGCGCGAATTTATCGATTTCGCACCATCCGACAAATTCATAGCCGCCGGCTTTTTCAAGCCCGGAGCGAAAGCCGCCGATGCCTGCAAATGCATCAAAAACTCTGATGATAGCCCGTCACACCCCTCTCAGAAATATTTTCAAAATTCAATTCTTCTGAAATGATATTCCAGTCGGAATCATCCCAGAGATTTACCCAGATTCTGCCGAATTTCTTTGCCCGGATTCTGGTCAGCCGGAGTTCTCTGCCGTAACCGTTCCGGCACTGGTCTTCCCACCATTCCGTGAGAATCTTTTTTTCTCCGGCGGTCAGCGGCTCGATGCAGGAACAGGTCAGGACTGCGGTCAGTCTGCCGTTTCTGATTTCAGCGTCCGGAACTGCTGACAGCATTTTTCGCTGAATACTGTCATTTCTGCGGTAGTGCAGCCTGTTTTTCCGCATTCCTTTTGAAACGGCATCACGGCACAGCACCTTTTCGGAATGCGTCAGTCTGCGGTAATCTTCGCCGAGCATCCACGGCGGCTCATACGGCATTTCGCATTCCACCTGCACCGGACTGTATAATTTTATCTGATATTTTTCCATACTGAACACCTCTCTATATTGAAATACTGCCGATTTCCGGCATTTCTTCGTCATTTGTCTGCATTTTCGCTCTGCACAAAGCCTGATGCAGAAACTCCGGATTCAGATGATTTTCCTCATATCCCTGAGCAATCACACGCTGATAGCCAGATACAGGACTGCAAATCTGACCGCCGTTCATGACATAAGCCATTCCAGTGATTTTTTCGCCGTTCAGGTCGATTTCATATTCTTCCTTGCGGTACAGTAACGGAAAACCTTCATAGCTGTCCAGATTCTTTTCATCCTGCTGTGAAATTTTCCATATCAGAACCGGAACGGCAGAGCCTTTTTTCGGAACAACCGTTGCCACGCTGCGGAACTCCAGTTCATAGTCTTTCAGCATTGCCGTGCCGAGTATTTCCGCATCCGGACAGCGGCGTTCCATCTGCTTCAGGTTCAGATTGCTGCCATAAGCAATATACAGCTTTTTCTTCATATTTTCTTATCATCTCCTTTACATCGTCATTCCGACAGCTTCCGTTTCCTGCTCATCCGGATTTTCGGACTGTTCCTGCTGATGTGCTGCAAGCCGCGCCTGTTTCAGCCGTTCGCGCTGTGCAATGGCATCTTCCGGATTTCTCCACGCAATGTTGCCGTCCAGATGTTTCAGAAGATGCTTCCGGCAGTTTTTGAACTCATCCCCGATAAGTCCCAAGTCCAGAAGCCACACTCTAAAAGAATACCGCATATTGTCGCTGTGGCTTTTATGCGGACGGCAGTATTTTTTCGTCATCGCAGCGTTATTAATTGCCAGAGCGAGAACAATTTGACTGCGGATTTCCCCGGCATGCAAAGATGCATTGCAGGCTCTTATTTCATAGTGACCATGCTGAAAGAAACTATGAAGATTCAGGGCTTTGTACCGAGTTGACGAGTAGTGGGTGTGAAGCTGCTCCATATCGCCTTTATACCACAGCTTTTTAATGCCGTCCATTGTTTTCGGCTTTTTCCGGTTAAGCTGCTCCACAAATTCAGAATCACATTTCTGGCAGTAATTTTCTCTTGCTGACGAAACCTGAAGGGCATCCCATAAAAAATCTTCCTTGCTTGCGAAAATATTCACCAGATTCCGGATTTGCTGCGGCGTGAAGTCATCCGCAGAAATGTGGATATGCGTTCCGCATTTGTATTCCGGCGAACATTTTCCTCCGGCTCTCCGGAGTGTCCGGACAACTTCCTGCAAAAGCGGAATATCCTCATATCCGAGAACAGGGGAATTCAGCTCCACGCTGTAAGCCGAATCCGCAGGATTTCCATGCTTATCAATACGCTGGATACTGCCGTCAAAGACAAATTCCCATTTTCTGCCCTTTACATCTTTTACGGAATACCGGTCATAATATCCGCCATAGTGTGAAAATTCCGTTCCGAACAGCTTCCCGACCGCCTGAGCCGCCTGCTGTCTGGTCAGCCCGGTCATCTCGATTTCGATGCCGAAATTTCTTTTTTTAATCCCTTCAAATTTTGGGTTCATCTGTCACCTATATAGAAAAACCGCTGATTTCCGGATTTTCGTCCGGTTCAGCGGTCTGTTCATACTGCTGTGCAATCAGCTTTGCACATGGAATATACTGTGCGTATCTTGCATAGCCTGCGCCCTGTGAGTCAATCAGAAGTCCATCACCCTGCTTTTCATCATACACAAGAATGCAGTGCCTTGTGCCGTCACTGTCACAGCGCATATCACTGTAATATTTCCGGATTGCCACGTTATCCTGAAGCGGATTGTTGCGGAGTCTGAAAAATTCTTCCTGCGATATAGGAATGATGTGTTCCACCACACAGGTGACGGGCGTGAAGTCCGTTTCTTTCCTGACCAGTTTCGCATGAAGCACAAGCCTGTCAGTTTCCGGTATTTTCGGCTCGGAAAGTTTCAGATACAGGCTGTGCATTCCAGAAACATCCATATTCCGGATGTTTTCCGGCTCCAGAGAATACTGCCTGTCCAGATACTCTGCCAGTACATTGAGTGCAAGAATACTGTCATTTTCCACCGCCTTGCTGAATGCGGCTTTCTCAAGATTACTGTACGGATACACTTTTACGGTCAGTTCCGTATCCTCACCGGTCATCAGCGGAATTTCTGAAATTTTCCTGTGACAGCCGATGCTGTCCAGTACATCCCTGATTTTGTACACATCACACGGCAGTGCCATGACTGCCGAATTCTGCTGATATTTCACGAATACTGTAAACATAGGAAATCTCCTTTACATAGAAATACCGCTGAAACAGAGGGTGTTTTCTTCCTCAGCTTCAGCGGTCTGTTCTTCTTTCTGCGGCTGTTCCAGCGATATGAGTGCGTCTGTCACAGCATCAATCATAGTCTGGGAAGCCTGCTGTATTTCTGACAGGTACCTGTGCAGTTCCGGCAGCGGCTTCCCGTCACTCCATCTGGCAATATACGGAAAACTGTAATCGCTTGTATCAAGTCCGAAATGCGAACTGACAATGAAGGCGATGCTCTCCGCATGTGTTTCCTTTGCACCTCTGTCAGCGTTCACTGTCGGAAGTGCTGTTTTTTTGTCATGGAGCAGCTTATGGGCGCATTCATGAAATGCCGTCTTTAAGGTCTGGGCATCGCTCATGCCGGACTGAATCACAATCCTGTCCTCACTCTGGCTGTAATAACCGCGGGCGTTACCCGGAATATTTTCAAATGCAACTGAAATTCCGGTCACGCTCCGGAGAGCATCCAGTACAGCAGCCATCTGCTCCGGCTCTATTTCCCCTGTCAGGTCGCAGAGATATTCCGGCAGTTCCTTTCCGCTGGTCTGCGACACATCAAATACGCTGACTGCCTTGAATCCGATTCTTTCGGTTTCGTCTGTTTCCTCATCCTCTCCCTGTTCCGTATGCTTCTTTTTGTAAGGCATCGGCGCAAGTATCCGGATTCCGGTTTCGCCTTTGTTCACCTGCCTGCCGAGCGATTTCCATTTCCCATAAGCCGCCACAAGTGAAGCATCCGGTTTCTGCATCACTATCAGGAGACAGTTCCCGGCAGAGTAATGTGTGAATTTCGACATCACTCTCAGGTATTCCTTATATTTTTCACTGTCGAATACCGCCCTGACTCCTTCATCAATTTTCCGGAACAGGTCACCCATTTCCTCTTTTTTCTTTTCTTTGTATTCTTCTTTCTCCTTTACCGTGAGTTTCTTCTTCCATGCCATCCGGTCACGCTCCTTTCTTCCGTGTGCAGAATCTGTCG
>DGUB01000031.1 GCA_002393815.1 Ruminococcus sp. UBA4321
AGTCATAGGCGGAGCGGTTTCGGGCTTTTCGGTAATGACCTGAACAGGTTCGGTCTTTCTGACCGCTGTTGTTTCGGCAGGTCTTTGCGTCGTGTAAACCACGGGCGGAGCCGTAACGGGAACGGTTTCTGTTTCTGTGGTGATGTTTCTGGTTGTGCCGTTCTGGTCAGTATATCTTCTGACAGTTGTGCTTCCATCACTGCTGCCGGTATTTGTACCGGATTCCAGAGTATCGGCAGTTGTCATAGTACCGGATTCACTGGTTTCTGTAGCGGCTGTTGTGGATTTTTTGCCGGAATATCGCGTTGATTCGTAAAAATTATCATAAAACTCTGTTGTAGTAGATGTGACAGCTGTAGAAGTATGCGGTGCAGTGGTGACAACTTCTACAAACTCAAAAGAAACCGCAGTCGTTTCAGAGGTTGTCTGCATCTCGTTCTGAATATAGTTGTTTGTTCTGGGTGCGCGTTTCGCGAGATTCACAAAACCGAATCCGAGTACTGCAATAATTGCGATAATCAGAATTGCAATCAGAATCATCGGTGCAATTCTGGAAATGACGGATTCAGATTCGGCTTCTTCGTAATCATCTTCGACAGGAACATCGATATCCATATCACGATTGTGGTGATTTTGTGCCATGATAAAAACTCCTTTTTAAATTTTTTTGAAAATAGAATTCTTTGTTTATTCTAACACAAACAGCGAAAAATGTCAAGAGGGAGAAATATATTCAAACTTGCGCCAAATATCAATTTTGTGCAAGTTTGAACTGCAAATCTGCCGAAGCTTCAAAATACTTGACAAAAATCAGAAAACGAGATATAATAAATTTAGAAAGGAGTTGGTATTATGACTATCATTATGAACATTACTGACAGCCAGATGGAACGTGTTCCGGATTTAAAATTGGAAAACTGGATTGAGTAGAGTATGTTATCCCCTGTTTCTTATGAAACGGGGGTATTTTTGACTTTGTGCAATATGCTGAATCATGCAATAGACTAAAGACTTCTGTTTTAGTCAAAGTGCATAAATCGGATTTGTTTCCGTACACTTGCCTTTTGAAATAAAATATGTTATAATTTTTATGATAAGATTATTTTCAAGGAGTCTGATTACTATGTTGATTCAAAACGAACAGAACGAAAACCGGGATAAAATTATTATCCGGACGAGTATTATCGGCATTGCCGCGAATGTGCTTCTTGCCGGGTTCAAAGCCGCTGTCGGCATTCTGGCGCATTCGATTGCGGTCACGATGGATGCTGTGAACAACCTCAGTGATGCCGGGTCTTCCCTGATTACCATTATCGGAACGAAACTCGCCGGAAAACAGCCGGATAAAAAACATCCGTGGGGCTATGGCAGAATTGAATATCTCAGTGCTATGCTGATTGCCGTGATTGTACTTTATGCCGGTGTGACTTCCCTGTCCGAATCTGTGAAAAAAATCATTTCTCCGGAACTGCCGGATTACTCTGCTGTTTCGCTGGTTATCGTCAGCGCGGGCGTGCTTGTGAAGATTCTGCTCGGACAGTTTGTCAAGAAAACAGGCGAAAAAGTCAATTCTGATGCGCTTGTGAACTCCGGCACGGATGCCCTGATGGATTCCATTATTTCGGCATCGACGCTGGCAGCCGCTGTGATTTATCTGCTGTTTCATGTCAGTCTGGAAGCGTGGCTTGGCGCGGTGATTTCGGCGGTGATTATCAAATCCGGAATTGAA
This sequence comes from Ruminococcus sp. UBA4321, assembly GCA_002393815.1. Classification (GTDB taxonomy): domain Bacteria; phylum Bacillota; class Clostridia; order Oscillospirales; family Ruminococcaceae; genus UBA3855. The sequence continues at coordinate 1,730 of DGUB01000031.1, forward strand.
ATGCTGAAAGATACGCTTTCCGAGATTCTCGGTGAACGAATCAGCCCGGAAACCGCAAAGGCGGTCAGAAAATGCATTCTCTCCTTCCCTGAAATCAGCGGCGTGTATGATATGATATTCCATGATTATGGTCCCGACAGAATCAACTGTTCCGCACATATCGAAATCCTGGATACCATGACAGCAGACCGGATAGACCAGCTTCAGAGAGATATTACAATGAAGCTGTTTCAGGAACAGAATATTATCCTGACAGCCCTGAGCGTCTATGCCGTCAATACCAGAGACAGCCATGTAAAGGAAATCCGGAATCAGATTTATAAAACAGTTCTGAATCTGGAACATGTCATTCAGGTACATGGCTTTTACCTGAACGAAGCCGAAAAAAGAATGCAGTTTGATGTCATTGTCGACTTTGATGCCGAGGACAGAACTGCGGTTTATCAGCAAGTGATGCAGAACGTCAGCAGTTTATATCCGGAGTATCAGTTATTGTGTACTTTAGATACAGATTTCAGTGTCAGCGAATGATAATTGTTTGAAAAAACACTTGTCATTCGCTGACAAATATGCTATAATAAAACAATACAGAAGATAAAAATCAAGAGTTCAGCCATAAGGAAAGGAGTTATGATGCTATGCTGCAAATCAAAAATATCCGGAAACAGTATGTCACTGGTGATTTGGTGCAGACAGCCCTTGATGATGTCAGCCTGAATTTCCGCGATAATGAGTTTGTTGCCATTCTGGGACCTTCCGGCTCCGGTAAAACGACAATGCTGAATATTATCGGCGGTCTGGACAGATACGATTCCGGCGACCTGATTATCAACGGCATTTCGACAAGACAGTATAAAGACAGAGACTGGGATTCCTACCGGAATCATACGATAGGATTTGTATTTCAAAGTTATAATCTGATTCCGCATCAGAGCGTACTCTCGAACGTGGAACTTGCCCTGACGATTTCCGGCATTTCCAAAGCGGAACGCCGCAGACGTGCCAAAGAAGCCCTCGAAAAAGTCGGCCTGGGAAATCAGGTGCATAAAAAGCCGAACCAGATGTCCGGCGGACAGATGCAGAGGGTCGCCATCGCCAGAGCTTTAGTAAACAATCCGGCGATTCTCCTCGCCGACGAACCAACCGGCGCACTGGATTCTGAAACCAGCGTGCAGGTCATGGAAATGCTCAAGGAAGTCGCCAGAGACCGCCTTGTTATCATGGTGACGCACAATCCGGAACTCGCCTATGAATATGCCACCAGAATTGTCAAGGTTAAGGACGGCAGAATTCAGGAAGATTCCATGCCGTTCGATTCCGCCAAGGAACAGCCCGGTCATCACGAGAATATGGGAAAATCTTCCATGTCCGTCCTGACTGCCTTAGGACTGAGTTTCAACAACCTGAAAACCAAGAAAGGCAGAACACTCCTGACTTCCTTTGCCGGGTCAATCGGCATTATCGGAATTGCCCTGATTCTGTCACTCTCCAACGGTGTCAACACTTACATTCAGGACTTGCAGAAAGATACCATGACTGCCTATCCGATTTCGATTGAAGCGCAGTCTTTTGATTTTACCACACTGATGCTTTCCGGACAGAACAAGAAAAAAGAAAAGTTTCTGGAAGATGCCGACCATAAGCTTGACGGCGTATACTCGGACGGCAGCAATCTGGAAATGGCTTCCACGTTCAAGACCAGCCTGAAAGAAAACAATCTGACCGAATTCAAGAAATACCTGGATGACCCGGAAAGCGAAATTAACAGCTATATCGGAGAAAATGGCATTGTCTATAATTATGATACCCGTTTCAGCGTCTTCACGCATGACGAAGACGGCGAACTCGTCAACACGGACGGCAGTACCCTCTCCGAAGATAATAACTATATGGTCAACATGATGCTGACTACCAGTTTCACCAGTACCATGCCTTCCAACAGCTCCAATAACTTTGAACAGCTCATGCCCGGCGCAGAAGGCACACTTGTCAGCCCCACAGTTACACAGCATTATGATTTGCTTTACGGCTCCATGCCGAATGCTTATAACGAACTGGTTCTTGTACTCGACAAACAGAACGAAATTCCCCTCACTGTCCTGTATCAGCTCGGCTTTCTGCCATCGGAAGAATATAAAGACCTGATGAAACGCGTCCGGGACGGCGAAGAAGTCACCCTCGATTCCCAGAAAATCAGCTATACAGAAATATGCAGTCAAAAATTTTATCTTGTTCCCGAATGCGATTTCTATGAAGAAAAACAGGACGGCTTATTCAAGAAAACAAATGCTTCTGATACAGAGAAAATCGAAACGCTTCTTGATGATGCGCTGGAACTGAAAATTACCGGCGTTATCCGCCCGAATGATGATACTGACACAACTCTCATCAACAGCGCGGTCGGCTATACCCATGCCCTGACGGAATATCTGATTGACTATACCAATAAGAGCGATGTTGTCCGCGCTCAGGAAAAACAGGAAGATGTCAATATCCTGACTGGTATGCATTTTGACGCTGACAACGACAAAAAAGAGAAAATTCAGGATATTACAAATTATATCAATGATTTGGGCATTTCTGAAAAAGCGATGATGTATCAGACAACCATGATGATTGAACAGATGCGGAAATCCGACAGTTCCAAAGATGAAGAAGAAACAACAGAAAACTCTCCCGTACAGAACGTTTCCTACCAGTCTCCGCGTGACGCACAGGTGTTCGGACTCGCCTTCCATCCGGAAAGCGTCTCTGTCAGACCGCTTTCGGAACTTTCCTTCCCGGAAGAAGAAACTTTCACCGAACCCGAAGAACCGGAAACAGCCTTCACAGAAACATCTTTCTCCGAATCAGAAACCATTCCGGAATCCGATACCGAACCAGAAACAGAATCCATTCCGGAAGAGACGGAAGAACCTACAGAACCCGAAACCGAAAGCGATTCCGCTTCCGAAACAGAATCCGAGAGTGAATCCGAACCGGAAAGTGAAACGGAATCCGAATCCGAAACAGAAGCTCTCCCCCCTGACCTCACGCCCGAACTGCTGATGCAGTACCTCGAACAGCTGAAAGAAAATATTGCAAATGCCATCGGCACGGAAAAAGAAAATATCGACGCGGCTATCGAAAGCCAGAAACAAGCCGCTGAACAGAGACAGCAGTATCTTGATAATGCAATGCGAGCCGGAGACGAACTTCTGCATGATTTCTATCATACACTCAAAGCAATTGCTTCTCTGGGCAATCTGATTCCCGATACCAGCAGCATGTCACAGGAAGACCTGCTCCGCATGTATCTCGAACAGATGGGCGGCGGTGCAGCTTCCGGCGGCGGCATGAATATGCAGGATTTAATGTCCATGTACAGTTCCGCTTCCGGTATGCAGGATTTGCTGAATCAAGGCTCCGGCGGTCAGAGCTTGCAGGATTTAATGTCCATGTATACAGCCGCCTCTGGAATGCAGGATTTGCTGAATTTTTCCTCGAATCCGGCGGCAATGTCCGGAACAGGCACTTCCGCACAAGACCTGATGAAAATGTATACAGCCGCTTCCGGCGTTTCTCAGGAAGATTTGATGAAGATGTATCTTCAGGATAATGCTTCCGGTGCGTCCGGTACTTCCGCTCAGGATTTAATGCAGGCTTATGCTTCCGCTTCCGGTACTTCTACAGAAGACCTCATGAAAGCTTATGCTGCTTCGACCGGCATGTCCACAGATGACCTCATGAAAATGTATACTGCTCAGAATTCTGAAACCTCTTCCAATGCCGGAAACGCTTCCGGAAAAGTCATGACCCCCGAAGAAATGATGAAAGCCTATCTCGACGGCTCTATGTCTCAGGAAGAACTTATGAATATCTATGCACAGCAGCAGGGCATGTCTCAGGAAGATATGAAAGAAATGATGAGCCTCGCCGAACTCTCCGAAACCGAACTCGCCCAGAAAATGGATGAGTATATGAAAGACCCTGACGAAGATACCCTTCTCGAACTCTATGACAGATATATCGCTTCCGGAAGCTATGACGACAATATGAGTACATTCGGCGTTGTCAGCATGGATGCGCCTTCTGCTATCGAACTTTATGTAGACAGCTTTGAAGCCAAGGAATCTATCCAGAAATGCATTGATGACTATAATGCAGATGTTCCCGAAGAAGACAAGATTCAGTATACAGACTATGTCGGCTTGCTGATGAATTCCGTCACAACGATTGTCAACGTCATTTCTTATGTCCTGATTGCGTTCGTTGCCGTTTCGTTGATTGTTTCTTCCATCATGATTGGCATTATTACTTATATCTCCGTACTGGAACGGACAAAAGAAATCGGCATTCTCCGTGCCATCGGCGCGTCCAAGCAGAATATCTCACAGGTATTCAATGCCGAAACGTTTATCATCGGTCTGTGTTCCGGGCTGATTGGTGTCGGCATGACAGAACTGATTCTCATCCCCGGCAATTTTGTGATTCATTCCCTCGCCGATACTGATGCTGTCAGTGCGGCTCTGCCGTTTGCAGCAGCCATTATCCTGATTATCATCAGCGTGATACTGACCTTAATCGGCGGTCTGATTCCGGCAAAGAAAGCCGCTACCAAAGACCCTGTCACCGCACTCCGTACAGAATAACGTTCCCGTCAGCACAGTTTTTCCGGAAACTGTGCTGATTTCTCTTGCAAAATCCGGAAAAATATGCTATAATCTAATTATTACCATAATTCAGGAGGATGATTTCATGAAATCTTATCAGTTCAGAAGATGTGCTGCTGCTCTGACAGCACTTTCCCTTTGTCTTGCTTCTGCCGTTTCGGCGGTGTTTCCGGCGAAATCAGAAATTCTGCTGACCGCTTCCGCCGCGGATGACATGCAGATTCTGACAGACAAAATCAACGCGCTCCGCGCAGAAAAGAACCTTTCCCCTGTTGTGCTGAATGCGGATGCCTGTGAAGCTTCCGCTGTCCGTGCCGCGGAACTCGCGCAGAAAGTCTCTCACGAACGTCCGGACGGCAGAGATTCTTTCACCGTTCTGGAAGAAAAAAATATCTACTATACCAAAGCCGCCGAAAATATCGCTGTCACTTCTGAAAAAGACCCGGAAGCCGCTTTTGCTCAGTGGCTGAACAGTGAAAGCAATCTTGAGAACATGCTCGGCGAAGATTTTGAATATCTCGGTGCTGCCTGTGCCTATGATGCCGAAGATTTACAGACCCCGTATCACTGGCAGATTTTCCTGTTTACCGGACAAGTACCCGGTATCAGTCAGGAAATTCCGGCGGATTACGCACAGACTGCCATGAACGAAATCAATGCGCTCCGTGCTGAAAACGGTGCAGACCCTGTTTCCCTTCACGATACCGCCGCAACTGCCGCACAACTCCGCGCTCAGGAACTCGCGCAGTCTTTCACCCATACCCGCCCCGACGGCAGTTTGCCCACCACTGCCCTGACAGAACTCGGCATTACCCTCAGCTGTGTGGCAGAAAATATTCTTCTGACTGCCCTTCCGGATGCTTCTCTTGCCGTGGAATACTGGAAAAACAGCACAGGACATTTTCAGAATATGATTAACCCGGAATTCCAGTCTATGGCAATCGGCTGTTATTATGACGAAAATGCCAATTCCGAAACGCCGTACTGCTGGTGCCTGTTCCTGTTTACCGAAGATGACGGTTCAGAGACTCCCGAGATTTCCACAGAACAGAAGAAAACTTCCCTTCTGGAACAAATCAACACGCTCCGGAAAGAAAACAATCTGCCGGAATTCCAGACTATGCCGGAACTCTCCGGAGTTTCTGACTTACGCGCTGAAGAAACCGTACAGGAATTTTCTCACAGCCGACCGGACGGCAGCAGTTATACCACCGCTCTGGAAGAAGCCGGCATTCCGTTCGTCAACTCGAATGAACTGCTTGCCGCCGGACGTTCCGAAGCAGAAGAAGTTCTCAAGCAGTGGCTGAATCAGGAAAGCTCGGAAAAACTGCTTCTGAGCAGTGCTTACTCTCATATCGGAATCGGCTGTTATGCAGATGCGTCCGCGCCGTATCAGTATTACTGGACACTGGTTTTCATCAGTTCGCCGGGCAGCAATGTGCAGACTATGCTGGACAGTATCAACAGTCAGCGTGAAGAAAATCAGCTTCCTGCCCTGACCCTGAACGAAGAACTGAACGCTGCCGCGGATGTCCGCGTGAAGGAACTGACGGAATCGTTCAGCCATACCAGACCGGACGGCTCGAACTGTCTGACAGCTCTGGATTCGCTTTCTTATCAGGCAGGGAAAAAAATGGAAATCTTTTCTTCCGGAAATCCTGACCCTGCCGAAGTTCTGGAAGCTTGGCTCGATTCCAAGACGCATAAAGAAGTGATTCTGAATCCGGATTACACGAATATCGGCATCAGTTTTCTTTCCGACCCGGAATCAGAATATCAATATTACTGGGAAATCTGGTTCACGGACGGAACTGCACAGTCAAACAGCGGCGAACTTCCGGGCGATGCCGATTTGAGCGGAAAAATTGACATTCTGGATGTCATTACCGTGAACAGGGCGATTCTAGGAAAAGAAACCCTCGATACACAACAGCTGAAAAATGCTGATGTCAACCATAACAGCAAGCCGGATGCTGCTGATTCTCTCCAGATTATGAAATATATTGTCGGTCTGGTGACAGAATTTTAAATCAAAAGATTCCCCCTGTTTGTCAGGGGGAATCTGTTATTCTATAATCTCGAACATGCCCATCATGCCGTGAAGCTTTGTTCCCACGTCGCTCCCGAACGGCAACAGCGCAACCGCTACCGGAAACAGTTCCGGATTATCGGCATCCAGCTGTTTCAGCTGTGCATAGTCGCCCTGAATATCTGTGATAATATAATCATGCATTTCCATAAAAATTATCCTTTCTGAATGATTTTTTCCAGTTCTTCCCTTGCGTTCTCCAGCATGAGTGCGCTTGGATTTTCTCCGCCCATGATACGCGCGATTTCCTGAATCCGCCCTTCAAAATCCAGAAGATGCACCTGTGTGACCGTGCGTTCCTGTTCGGTATGTTTTTCAATCAGATACTGTGTATCTGCCATGACCGCAATCTGTGACAGGTGTGTGACGCATAACACCTGCTTGTCCCGGCTGACTGCCCGGAGTTTGATGCCGATTTTCTGTGCGGCTTTTCCGCTGACTCCCGTGTCGATTTCGTCAAAAATCAGCGTCGGAACGTTTCCGGCAATCACGGATTTCAGAGCGAGCATGATTCTGGAAAGTTCGCCGCCGGATGCAATTTTAGAAATCGGCTTCGGTTCTTCGCCCTTGTTTGCCGAAATCAGAAACAGTACGGAATCCCGTCCGTGAACGGTCAGCTTGCCTTTCTCCTGCTGTACGCTCAGAATCACATCCGGCATGTCCAGAAACTGTAATTCTCCGGCGACGCGCCGGGAAAATTCCACAGCTGTCCGGGCGCGGTATTCGGAGAGCGCGTTCGCCTTTTCGGTCACGGTTTCCAGCAGTTCTGCTTTCCGGGCTTCGAGCGCGTTGATTTTTTCGGTATCTTCCTGCATGGTTTCGATTTCTTTTTTTGCCGTTTCGTACATGCGGATTAACTCATCAAAATCACAGAAAAACTGCTTCTTTGCCTGACTGATTGCCTGATACCTCTGCCGGATGCGGAGCAGTTCATTTTCATCAAGAGCAATGCTTTCGGAAAGTCCCTGCAAATCCTGTGCAATGTCTTTGAGTTCAATCAGACAGGACTGTAACCGCGCCGGAATCTCACCGGTTTCCGGATAGACATCTTCAATTTCCTGTAACAGCACCATAGCAGAACGTACCTGTTCCGCTGCCGAACCTTCCTGTTCCGTACCGAGCAGTCCGGCACTCCCGGACAGTGCCGAAATAATCCGTTCGGAATTCTCTGCCTGAATCAGAGCCGTTTCGAGTTCATCTTCTTCGCCGGGTTTCAGGTGCAGTGCGCCGATTTCCTGAATCTGCTTTTGCAGAACCACGGCTTTCTGACGGCGTTCCTGTTCTTTCTTCTTTCGTTTGCCGAGTTCCTTTGCCACGCTCTGGAGTTCCCGGAAAGATTTCTGATATTCTTCCAGAAATGACGGATTTCCGCCGAATTCGTCCAGAATCTGCAAATGATTCTCTGGATTGAGCAGAATCTGGTTGTCATGCTGTCCGTGAATGGAAATCAGCAGAACGCCGATTTCCTTCAGAGCCGAAACAGAAGCCGTTCTGCCGTTGATTCTGCCGATACTGCCGCCGTCCGCACGGATTTCTCTTGTCATGGTAATCTGCTGTTCTTCGCAGGAAACGCCGCGTTCGGAAAGTATCTGCATGACTTCTTCCGAAAGATTTGTGAACAGTGCCGTAATGACCGCGCGGTCACAGCCGGTGCGCACCCAGTCACGGGAGACTCTCTGCCCCAGAACAGCCTGAATGCCGTGAATCAAGATAGACTTTCCGGCTCCGGTTTCGCCTGTGAATACATGGAATGCATTCTGAAACCGGATGCAGGCTTTCTCAATCACGGCAAGATTTTCAATATATAGTTCTTCAAGCATAGTTTTCCTCACCTGTTCTGTAATTTTGCGGTCAGTTCCTCTGCCAGCTTTCTTGCCTGCGGAGAACTTCTGACCAGTACAAAGATAGTATCATCTCCGGCGATGGTTCCGACGATTTCCGGATGATTCAGGTCGTCCAGAATCGTGCAGACTGCCTGCGCCGTGCCGCTTCGGCACTTGACACACATGATAGTACCGGCATGGTCGATTTTTATGACATTATTCGCGAGCAGACCAATAGCGGACATAGCGGAATCCCGTTCCTGATAGTAATAAAACCCATTTTCATCTGCCTTTTTAATCAGCTGTAACGTCCGGATATCGCGTGAAACAGTTGCCTGTGTCACCGGAAAGCCGGACTGTGCAAGCAGTTTCTGCAAGTCGTCCTGTGTATTGATTTTTCTGGCATGAATCAGCTTGAGAATCATTTCCTGTCTGGCGTTACTCATAAAACAAACAACATCCTTTATCAATATATTTCTGTTTTATTTTCAGAAAAGCCCTTGATGGACTGCATTAGCTTCTGATTGACGGAATCAAAAAAGCCGCTTTCCCTCATGCCGATGATTGTGACAGTATGTCCGGACTTGCGGATTTCGAGGGAATCTTCCGGCTGAAACAGTACCGGGTGTTCTCCGTCCGCGCTGATATAGATAGGTCTTTCCGGGTCGGCAGTGTGCCGGATGGTGACAGTTCTTTCCGCAGACAGCAGCAGCGGACGGTTAAACAGCGAATGCGGACAAATCAGGGTCAGTTCAATGCAGGAAAGTTCCGGTTCCATCAGGGGACCCCCTGCCGAAAGCGCGTAGGCTGTCGAGCCGGTGGGCGTACTGCAGACAATGCCGTCCGCGCGGTACTGTCCAATCAGCGATTCATTCGCCATCACCGAGAACGGAAACACTTTCCCGTAAAAGCCGGAAACCACAATATCATTCAGGGCAAGAAAGTGAAGATTTCTTTCTTCCTGTTTCAGGACGGCTTCCAGCAGCATGCGTCTGGAACGGAAATATTCACCGCAGAATAAGTTTTCGAGTTCATTCAGCTGTGTGGCTTCCAGACCTGTCATAAAGCCCATATGTCCGGTATTGACACCCAGCAGCAGTGCGCGTGAGCCAATCATCTCTTTGGCACAGCGGAGCAGCGTGCCGTCTCCGCCGATGGCAATGACAGCCTCCGCTTCCTGCGCCAGAACTGAAAAATCTCCGTATTCTACATACTCCAGACTGGAAAAATATTTCTGATGGGAACGGTCTGTCCGGATTTTTCCGCCGAGTCTGTGCAGTCTGACGCAGGCTTCTATTGCACAGGTCAGGGCATTCGGTTTCTGAAAATTCGGATAGATGACAAAATTATGCATAATATTCCTCACTTTACTGCAAATCGATGACAACGAGTTCCGGGCGGTTATAGAAACGCGGAATTTTCGTAGATTCTCTGGCAAGTCCGCGGCTGACTATCATTGTGACGCTGTTTTCCTGATATTCTCCCCCGGCGAATTTCGGGAAAAATCCCTGATTCGGCGCATAAAGCCCGTTGAGAATGCCGGGAATCCGACATTGACCGCCGTGAGCATGTCCGCACAGGACTAAATCAAAATTCAGATTTTGATACTCCGGAAAGAGTTCCGGACGATGGGACAGCAGAATGCTGTATGTTCCGCCGGGAACAGAATCGCTTAACAGCTTCATCTGCTGTCCGGTGCTGTTCCTGTTTTCGGAATAAGCGAGGCTGTCCGGGTCGTCGATACCGCCGAGATACAGCTTCTGTCCGCCGATTTCGAGTGTTTCTGCCGTGCCGGAAAGTATGTGTATCTGATGTGCTTTCAGGAACTCCATATTCCGGAGAAATTTTTCTTTCGGAGACCAGCCCTCATGATTTCCGGTGACATAATAGCAGGGATATGTTTCTGAAATGCCGGCAAGGGTGATTTCGGTATTTTCGTCAGAGCGTTCGTCATCGAAAATATCTCCGGCGAGGGCGATGATATCCGGATTCTGCTCGTCTATGGCGGAAAGCAGAGTTTCCTGATTCTTTCCGTATTTGCAGGAATGCAAATCCGTAATCAGCACGATTCTGACCGGACTGGTAATTTCTTCGGCATCCAGTTCATAATGCCGGACAAGCATTCTCTGGTCAAGTCCCGGCAGAATCAGAATCAGCAGAATGACGAAAAGTATCAGTTTGATTTTTTTCTTCTTGTTCATGGCGTTTCCTTCCGGAGATATAATAAATACTCAAGATTGCCGCTTCCGCCCTGCACCGGAGATTCACAGGAATCCATCACCCGGAATCCGGTCTGTCCGGCGAATGCCGAGATTTCGGAAAGTACCTGTTTCCGGATTTTCTCAGACCGGACAACGCCCTGTTTGTTCAGGGCTTTTTTTCCGGCTTCAAACTGCGGCTTCACCAGAGCGATACATTCGGCAGAATCCGCCAGAATCGCGAACGCTGACGGCAGTATCAGTTTCAGCGAGATAAAAGAAACGTCAATACTGCAAAATTCCGGACGAAGGTCAAAATCATCCGGAGTCAGATTCCGGATGTCTGTATGTTCCAGATTTCTCACACGGGGATGAAGTTTCAGGCTTTCCGCCAGCTGGTCATGACCGACATCGACAGCATAGACCAGTTCCGCGCCGTGCCGGAGCATACAGTCGGTGAATCCGCCTGTAGACGCACCAATATCCAGACAGACTTTCCCTTCCGGATTCGCCGGAAATGCTGTCAGTGCGCCTTCCAGTTTCAGTCCGCCCCTGCCGACAAACGGCAAATCTTCGACTTCCAGAACATCACTGTCAGAAACCATCACAGAAGGCTTCCGGCACGGCTGCCCGTTCAGCAGAACCTTTCCTTCTGTTATCAGCAGTTTCGCCCGTGAACGGCTCTGACAGAGTTTCCGTTCCGTCAGCGCGATGTCAATCCTTGTTTCCATAAGCATAGATATACCGACAGACGGCGTGCGCGGAAAGTTCCGATTTCTCCAGCAGTGCCGGAACAGATGCCTGTTTCAGGAAACAGTCTGCCGAGACGCGGACATATCTGCCCTTGAAGCCGTACTGTGCCAGCAGTGACCCGAATATCGTGGAAATGCCTCCGTAGCCGCTGCTTTCTTCAAAGAACATCACAACCCGGTAAGGCAGAGCCTGTTCGACAAGTTCTTCCACCACCGGGAAGATTCTGGTCAGCTTTAACAGGCTTGTCGGACAGCCGCTTTTTTCGCAGGTCTGATGTGCTTCCCAAAGTGCCTGATAAATTCTGCCGTAAGAAATCAGCAGCATGTCACTGCCGGGAGATTCCGTGAACGTGTATTCTGTATTCAGATTTTCTTTCGGGAACGTCATCTCTTTGTCGTTGCCGCGCGGATAGCGGACAGCGGTCAGCCCGGTATCTTCCTGAATGGCGCGTCTCATGCACAGCCGCAGTTCTTCGTAACACGCCGGAGAATAAATGACTGCCCCCGGAATCGAAGTCAGCATGGGAACGTCAAAAGTTCCCTGATGGGTTTCGCCGTCTTCACCGACAATTCCGGCGCGGTCAATTCCCAGTACCACATGAAGCTTCCCGATTGCGACATCATGCAGAAGCTGGTCGTACGCTCTCTGTAAAAACGTCGAATACACCGCGAATACCGGAATCATTCCGGCGGCGGCAAGCCCTGCCGAAAATGTGACAGCATGCTGTTCCGCAATGCCGACATCATAGAAGCGTTCCGGAAATTTCTGCTGGAAATACTGTAAGCCCGTCCCGAACGTCATCGCCGCCGTAATCGCGCAGATTCTCTCATCCTGTCCGGCGAGTTCGGCGAGTTCCTTTCCGAAGATATCGGAATAACAGCCGTTTCCGGAAACTTCCGGATTTCCGGTCATGATATCGAATTTCGGAACGCCGTGGAACAGGCTCGGATTCTTTTCCGCCGGGAGATATCCCCTGCCCTTCACGGTCTTGACGTGAATAAACACGGGCGCATGATAGCGTTTCGCCGTCCGGAGAACTTCTTCAAGTTCCTGCATGTTATGCCCGTCAACGGGTCCCAGATACACAAAGCCGAACTGCTCGAACATCGTCGCCTGCTGGAACATAATGCGCTTGAAGCCGTCCTTCGTCTTTTTCAGGACGCGGACAGCGTGCGTTCCGACTCCGGGTGTGTTCAGCAGATTCTTTTCCAGCTGCTGTTTCCGGCGGACATAGCTTTCACTCTCCCGGATAGACCGCAGATAGCCCGAGACTGCCCCGACATTTCCGGAAATGGACATATTATTGTCATTCAGGATGACAATCAGGTTTTTCATTTTCTTCTTGCCGCCGTTGTTCAGCCCCTCGAATGCCATGCCGCCCGTCAGTGCGCCGTCACCAATCACCGCAATCACATGATGCTGTAAATCGCCCTTCATGCGCATGGCTTCGGCAATGCCGCAGGCGACTGAAATCGAAGTGCTGCTGTGTCCGCTGATAAAAATATCATGTTCCGATTCATCCGGCTTCGGAAAGCCGGAAATCCCGTTTTCCTTCCGGATAGTCGAAAACCTGTCCGCCCGTCCGGTCAGAATCTTGTGCGTATAACACTGGTGTCCCACGTCCCAGATGATTTTATCTTTCGGCGACTCGAAAATCCGGTGCAGTGCCATGGTCAGTTCCACCGTTCCCAGATTCGAGGCAAGATGTCCGCCGTTGTGCGAGATGACGCGAATCATCAGCGAACGGATTTCCTTCGCCAGCTTCCGGCATTGATAAAAATTCAGTTTTTTTAAATCTTCCGGCAGATTCAGGTCTTTCAGCTGAAT
>DGUB01000129.1 GCA_002393815.1 Ruminococcus sp. UBA4321
GATTCCACGCCGACACTGCACTGACCGCCGTCGAGTACAGCAGAGATTCTGCCGTTCATATCATCCATGACATGTTTTGCGGTTGTGGGGCTTGGCAGTCCGGAACGGTTCGCGGAAGGCGCGGCAATCGGACAGCCGGAAAGTGAAATCAGCTTCTGCGCCATCGGATGGGAAGGCATCCGGATGCCGACGGTTTCCAGACCGCCGGAAGTGACATACGGAATTTCGGCACGTTTCGGAAAAATCATGGTCAGAGGACCTGCCCAGAATTTTTCTGCCAGTCTGAGAGCGATTGCCGGCACATCCGCCGCGATGCCGTCAAGCATAGACAAATCTGAGATATGCACAATCAGGGGATTGTCTGCCGGTCTGCCTTTGGCGGCGAAGATGGCACGGACGGAATCTTCCCTTCTGGCATCTGCGCCGAGTCCGTAAACTGTTTCTGTCGGAAATGCAACAAGTTCGCCGTCACGAATCAGCTGTGCGGCAAGTATTAAATCCTGTTCTGTATCTTGTAATAATCTGGTCATCATGTATTCTGCCCCGCTAACTTTGCTGCCTGGTCTGCCGTGGCAAGCGCATCAAAAATCTCATCCAAATCGCCGTTGAGAATGCTTTCCAGACGATAGAGCGTCAGATTGATTCTGTGGTCAGTCATGCGTCCCTGCGGATAGTTATATGTCCGGATGCGTTCTGACCTGTCGCCTGTGCCGACCTGCATTTTTCTTTCCGAAGCGATTTTGTCATTCTGTTCCTGCTGTTTGATTTCAAATAATCTTGCCCGGAGAACTTTCAAAGCTTTATCTTTGTTTTTATGCTGACTGCGTTCATCCTGACATTCCACCACAAGTCCTGTCGGCAGATGGGTGATTCTGACAGCGGATTCTGTCTTGTTGATATGCTGACCGCCTGCGCCGCTGGAACGGAAGACATCAATTTTGAGTTCTGTCGGACTGAGTTCCAGTTCGACTTCATCAGCTTCGGGCAGTACAGCTACTGTTACAGTAGAAGTATGAATTCTGCCCTGTGATTCCGTTTCCGGAACGCGCTGAACGCGGTGAACGCCGCTTTCATATTTCAATCTGGAATAAGCCGCTTCGCCGTCGATGGAAAAGCTGATTTCCTTAAAGCCGCCGAGTTCCGTCGGACTGGCATTCAGAATTTCCAGTTTCCAGCGGTGCGCCTCTGCATACATGCTGTACATACGGAACAGCGAATTTGCAAACAGGGAAGCTTCTTCGCCGCCTGCACCGCCGCGGATTTCGATAATCACGTTCTTGTCATCATTAGGGTCTTTCGGCAGAAGCAGAATTTTCAGCTGCTGTTCCTGTTCTTCAAGCTGAAATTTTGCATCTTCCAGCTGAGACTGTGCCATTTCCTTGAGTTCGGTATCCTGTCCGGAATCTTCCAGAAGATTTTTCGCTTCTTCCAAATCCTTCTGCGCGTTCTGATAAATCCGGAATGCCTCTATAATCGGCGTTAGATTTTTATATTCTTTCATGAGTGCGGCATATTTTTCACGGTCTGTAATAATTTCGGGACTGGAAAGCTGTTCGCTCATGTTCTGATATTTTTCCGCCATTGTCAGTAATTTTTCAAACATGTGTTTCACCTTCCTGACTGTCCTGATTTTCCTGATGTGTAACCTGCCGGATATATTTTTCGATTTTCAGTCTTGGCACGAGGAATTCTCTGCCGCATCTGACACAGCGCAGCCGGAAATCCATGCCGGTGCGCAGCACGAGCATTTCCTTTGCGCCGCAGGGATGCTGTTTCTTCATCACCAGTCTGTCATTGACGCGAATATCCATTCTGTAACTTTCTCCTTTTCTTTCTCTCTTGTTTTGCAGAAAAAGCAATTCTATTTTATTATACCGCATTTTTTTGAAAAAGGCAATATTTAGCGTACATAGTTTTTCGGATTTGTGCAATCATAATAAAAATAACAGTCCTGTCCTGTACAGGTTGCTGTATTTTTTTAAATCATCAAACAGGAGATGTCTTTTTATGGAACTTTGCAGAATGAAAGGCGAATTTGCCTCCGAAGAACTTGCCGAACTTGCTGCCGGACGCATCCGCAGAAGTCTGAAACATGTCCGCAGTCTCCGCATTCGGAAACTGGGAAAGGCTCTGCCTTCGGTCAGCGGCAGACAGCATTTTACCATGCTCCCGGCAAACCTGAGAATGGAAAATTATGCCACAGATGTCCTGATTTCTGAGATGAGTGATTCTGTTTACCCGGAACACTGGTTCCGGAAATCTGCCGAACTGACCGTCATCTGTGACAAAGACGATTCCGGCGCAGTTTCGGCGATTATGCAGGCTCTGGGCGCGGTGCAGGTTCACTTTGCATGATTTTGTCATCAAATTGTGATAATTTTTGACAAAAAGTAATCATTCATGTACTTGACAAATCTTCAAAAATATGATAGCATGAAAGAGATGAAAATCTGCCGGATGTCAGAAAGTCATCTGCTGTAGTCGGAATCTGACAGGTTCTATTCCAGACTTATCCGGCATATACTACAGCAGGACTTTTCCTAAAATAAAAATCGGAGGTCGAAAACATGTATCAGAAACATTTTTGTCCGGAAGGCACGCTTCTGGACACACCCGAGAATCAGGCAGCCATTTCCAGTCCGCAGGGTCTTTTACAGGCGCAGCTGACCGGAAGAATCCTCGAAGCCAGAGTGACTACCTGTGACAGCAACCATAATATGTGGGTGAGTATGCCCTGTATGAGAGGCATGATTCCCCGCGAAGAAGGTGCTGTCGGTATTCTGGAAGGAGAACTCCGCGACATTGCGCTTATCGCAAGAGTCGGGAAGCCTGTCTGCTTCAAAGTCATCCGTCTGGAAACTGATGAAACAGGGGAGGAAGTAGCGATTCTGTCGCGCCGTGCCGTTCAGGAACAGTGCATGGCACAGTTTCTCAGCCAGCTGAACCCCGGTGACATTATTGATGCCAAAGTCACCCATCTGGAGCCTTTCGGCGCGTTTGTCGATATCGGTTCCGGAATCGCGTCCATGGTGCCGATTGATGCGATTTCTGTTTCCAGAATTGCACACCCGTCTGACCGCTTTGTGGTCGGGCAGAATATCCGCGTGATTATCAAAGGCAGACAGGACAAGAGAATTCTGCTTTCTCACAAGGAACTGCTCGGCACATGGGAAGAAAATGCGGCTCTGTTCCACGTCGGGGAGACTACCTGCGGCATTGTGCGTTCCGTCGAAAAGTACGGCGTATTCATCGAACTGATGCCGAACCTCGCCGGACTTGCTGAACTCCGCCAGCCGGTGGAAGTCGGTCAGCGCACCAGCGTTTACATTAAGGCTCTCATCCCGGAAAAACTCAAAGTCAAGCTGATTCTGGTGGATGTCTGTGAAGACAGTGCCAAACCTGAACCGCTGCGGTATTTCTATCATGAAGACCATATAGACCACTGGATTTATACACCGCCGGGAGCAGGCAAATTTATCGATACCGTCTTTGATGGCAATCTGACGGGCATTCTGTAATGATTTTTGAATCCGGTTCTTTCGCAGAACCGGATTTTTTATTTGATAAAATACCGTGAATTTTTATATTATTTTTGTATATTCTGCCGAAATTTACAGAAATATCATAAAAATTCCGGTTGCCGGACGTATCATAGATAACCAAGTTAAAGAAAGGGGATTTCCTTATGAAATTCAAAAAATTAATCAGTGTGCTTGCTTCGTGCGTTCTGCTTTCCGGGTGCGGTGCTGTCAGCGAAACGCCCGGTAATAATCTGACTGCTTCCGTGCAGAGCCAGCCCGTCAGCGTATCCGTTCCGGAAGGTGATTTTCAAACCTCACAGATGCAGTTTGCAGTCAAGCTTTTTCAGGAAAGCGTTTCCGAAACACCGGACGGCAATGTTCTTGTTTCTCCGCTGTCGGTAATGCTTGCACTCTCCATGACCGCCAACGGCGCGAACGGGCAGACGCTCTCCGAAATGGAACAGGTTCTCGGCAGTCCGCTTTCTGACCTGAATCAGAATCTTTACAGTTATACGCACAATCTGCCGTCCGGCGAAAATGCGAAGCTTTCTCTTGCAAATTCCATCTGGTTCAGAGACAGAGAAGATTTCAGCGTCAAACAGGAATTTTTACAGACTGATGCGGATTATTATCAGGCGGATGTATTTCAAGAGGCGTTCGACTCGAAAACATGCAATAAAATCAACAGCTGGGTGAAACAGAAAACAGACGGCATGATTCCGCAGATTATTGATACTATCGATACCGATACAATGATGTATTTAATCAATGCGCTGTCGTTCGATGCCGAATGGCTTCATATCTACGAAGATACGGATATTCGTGAAAATCAGAAATTCACGAATGCTGACGGCACAGAACAGACTGTCACGATGATGTCCTCAATAGAACCCAGATATCTGAAATCCGAACATGCTAAAGGCTTTATTAAGCCATATAAAGATGGCTATAGTTTCGCGGCGATTCTGCCGGAAGAAAATCTTTCCGTAGATGATTATATCGCTTCCCTGAATCCGGAATTGCTTTCTGATATGCTGAACAATGCGCAGAATACCGCTGTCTTTGCCCAGATGCCGAAATTCAAGTCAGAATATGATACTTCTCTTGTGAATGCCCTGAAAGCTATGGGAATGCCGACAGCATTTTCCGGTACTGCCGATTTTTCCGGCATAAGTGATACATCTCTGTATATCAGTGATGTGCTTCACAAGACGTTTATCGAAGTCGACGAGCGCGGAACAAAAGCCGGAGCTGTGACCGCAGTCGCAGTAGCGGAAGGTGCAGGACTCGCATCAGATGAAAAAACAATTATTCTTGACAGACCATTTGTTTATATGATTATTGATGATGAAAATCATCTGCCTGTATTTATCGGCACAGTCCGGGAAATGCAGAATTAAGGAGGAATGTTACATGAAATCGAAAAAATTATTATCAGCCGTTCTGTTGTGCAGTCTTCTGCTGACCGGGTGCGGAGGACAGACCGAATCCCTCACACCGCCGGAATCCGCTGTGATTCCTGAAACAGAAACAACGACAGAAACGGAAGTCATCACAGAATCGGAAACAGAAACCCAAACAGAAATTATTACAGAACCCGAAACAGAACCGCTTACAGAAACCGAATCCGAAACAGAAACAAACAGTTCTGTTTCCACATGGGAGGATATGACAATGAATGACGCATTCAAAACGAATCAGATGAATTTAGCAGTTTCACTGCTTCAGAAAGAAACCGAACGGCATTCTAACCAGAATGTTCTGATTTCGCCGTTTTCGATTTCGACGGCGTTAGCCCTGACCGCTGACGGTTCAGCCAGTGAAACCCGGAAACAGATGGAAGATTTCTTCGGTCAGGATATCGAAACTTTCGGCACGGATTTGAAAAACTATACCGAAAATCTGCCTTCTACAGAAAACAGCAAGTGCGTTTCTGCAAATTCGGTCTGGATAAAACAGACAGATGAAATCACCGTAAAAGAAGATTTTCTCAAAACTGCCGATGAACTCTATCATGCCGGCGTGTTTGAAGAACCCTTCGATTCCAGCACAAAAGATAAAATTAACGGCTGGGTCAGCGAACATACAGATAATATGATTGATAAAATTATTGATGATATCAGCGAAGATGCTGTCATGTATCTTATCAACGCGCTGACATTCGACGCGCAGTGGGATGACCAGTATGAAGATTATCAGATTGAAGACGGTACTTTCACGGCTCTGAACGGTACGGAACGAACCGTTTCCATGATGCAGAGTACAGAAGGCAGCTACTATGAAGATGAACATGCTGTCGGATTCAGCAAGCCTTACCGTTACGGCTATAGTTTTGTTGCACTGCTTCCGGATGAAGATACGGATATTCTGGATTATGTCAGCACGCTCGACGGCGAAAGAATTCATAATCTTCTGGAGAATCCGCAGAGATATGATGTCAATGCCAAACTTCCGGCATTCGAGACAGACTACAGCACAAGCCTGAAAGATTCTCTGGAATCCTCCATGCCAGATGCGTTCTCTCAGGAAAGTGCCGATTTTTCCAGGATGGCGGATGTCAATAATCCTGAAAAGAATCTCTATATCAATGATGTGATTCATAAAACTTATATCTCCGTCGATAAGAACGGCACGAAAGCCGCCGCTGTGACGGCTGTCGAAATGTACGCTACTGCATCTGCCAGAGAAGAAAGAGAAATCAAAGAAGTCATTCTCGACCGCCCCTTTGTCTACCTGATTGTTGATAATGCAAATATGCTCCCGTTATTTATGGGAATTGTCACAGATATTGCTTGACTTTTTGAAAAATTTGCTATATAATAATAGTAACATATTTTATTCAAAGGGGAAAATTGTATGAAAAAAAGAAGAATCACCGCAGGCATCATGACTGCCGCCATGCTGTTATCAGCTATGCCGGTCATGAACGTTGCCGCCGAAGATGTCGAACTCGTCAACGATACGTTCGAGGAAGGCTTCAGCACTTGGAAAGCCCGTACTTCCGGCAGTACGGAATTAAGCTTGTCGGACAAGTATGCCAATTCCGGAAGCAAGTCGCTTTCCGTAACCGGCAGAACTGTCAGCTGGAACGGCGCAGGTGCGTCCATGATTGGCACAATGTATGCCGGAAAGCAGTATACACTGAGTGTTGCCGTCATGTATGATGATGAAACAGTCGGCGGACAGAATCAGCAGTTCAATCTGCAATGCTTATACACTGATGCCAACGGCAAGGAAAATTATAAGTATATCAGCAGTGTGAACGCAAAAGTCGGCGAGTGGAGTACCATCAACGGAACATACACCGTTCCGGAAGATGCTTCCAATATCGTTATCTATGTCGAAGCCGCGACTTTAAGTGACTTCTATATGGATGATTTCACCGTCAAGGGCGAGAAAATCGAGAAAGAAGCCGGAAACGACGGCTTTTCTGATAATTTTGATGACGGTACTGTCATGAAATGGCAGGGCAGAGGCTCACAGACGACTCTGGAAGTTTCGACAAAATACGCGCACAGCGGAGAATATTCGCTTTATACAGACGGTCGTCAGCAGTTATGGAACGGCGCAACCTGTAATAAAGCTTTGGTTCTCGAAGCAGGGGGCTATTACAGATTCGGCTGTTATGTTCTCTATGACGGAGATGAATATACTGATACGCAGAAATTCTCTATCAATCTCCAGTATGATTTGAACGGCAAAGAAAATTATTATACTATCTATACCGAAACCGCTAACAAAGGCGAATGGACTTACATCGGCACGGAATGCACCATTCCGGAAGGTGCTTCCAATATGTATGTTTACGTTCAGACAGCTTACAAGCCGGAATCTGCCGTGACAAGTCAGGATTTAATGGGCTTCTATCTGGATGATGTTACAGGCGAACGTCTGCCTGACCCGGCAATTCAGGAAGATATTGCTTCCCTGAAAGATATCTATGCAGATGATTTCAAAATCGGTTGTGCTGTTGCCGGTGCAGAATTCACACAGGGCGCGACGAAAGACCTGATTCTGAAACATTATAACAGCGTAACAATCGGAAACGAACTCAAGCCGGAAGCTGTTCTCGACCAGAGCGCAACGCTCGCCTATATGGAAGCCAACGGCGGTGACCAGACAAATCCGCAGATTTCTCTGAAACAGGCTGCTGCTATGCTCAAATTCTGCGAAGATAACAATCTTGATTTAAGAGGTCATGTTCTGGTATGGCACAGCCAGACGCCGGACTGGTTCTTTAAAGAAAATTATGATGCTTCTGCCGATTTCGTTTCTCCTGAAATCATGGACAAGCGCATGGAGAATTATATCAAGAACGTCATGGAAGCCATCAAAACGCAGTATCCGAAGCTGAACGTTTATTCATGGGATGTCGTGAATGAAGCCGCTTCCGATTCCGGTACAATGAGAAACGCCGGAGCCTACTCACAGGGCGACGGTTCTTCCGGCTGGGTGAGCGTTTACGGCGACCAGAGTTATATCAAGAAAGCTTTCACCTATGCGAGAAAATACGCACCGGAAGGCTGTAAATTATTCTACAATGACTATAACGAATACAGCGAGAATAAATTAAAATATATCCAGTCCGAAATTTTACAGGAACTCGTTGACGCGAAGTTAATCGACGGCATGGGTATGCAGTCGCATATCGGTATGAGTTCTCCGTCTATCGCGCAGTATGAAACCGCTTTAAGAAGCTATGCGGCAATGGGTCTGGAAATTCAGGTCACTGAACTTGATGTGTCTCTCCGCTCGAATGCCGATGAAGATTTGCTTGCCTTAGCTGAAAGATATCGCCAGTGCTTCGATATGTATAAGCGTGTGAAGGCTGACGGTGTAAATCTGTCCGCTGTGGTACTCTGGGGCATTACGGATTCTACAAGCTGGATTGGCGGCTATCCGTTACTGTTCGATAAGGATTATCAGGCAAAAGCCGCTTATTATGCCGTTGCAGATACTTCCGCAGAAGTACAGACCATCCAGACAGCAAGAGCCTATATCGCAGGCACTTCCGCACAGCAGGCTTTTGAAGCACAGGCAGAAAATACAATCGGCAGTGCCGGAACGTTTAAAGTCGCTTATTCGCAGAAAACCGGAGAACTGATGTTCACAATCAATGCCAGAAAAGCCGGAACAGCAGTTCTTATGATTAACGGCGGAAAAGAAACAATTGATGTCGGAGCAGGGGAAAATGATTATGCTATGCCCGTCAGTGACCTGAAAGCCGGAGATACTGTCCGTTTTGATATTTCTCTGAACGGCGAAAACTGGAATTCTCTGGGAGAATTATCAGAATCCACAAGCGGCAAACTTCTAATTGCAGAAGTTCCGGCAATGGCGGAAGCCGTTCAGGGTACACCCACAATTGACGGCAAAATCGACGAAATCTGGAATACGGCGAAAACCATCAATATAGATACTTACTCTATGGGTAACGGTGCGACCGGAACAGCAAAGATTCTCTGGGACAGCAAGAACATCTATGTTCTGGCAGAAGTCAAAGACCCGGTATTAAGCAAGGCAAGCAGCAACAGCTATGAACAGGATACTGTTGAAATCTTCCTGGATGAAAACAATCACAAGTCAACAGCTTATGAAGCGGATGATATTCAGGTCAGAACGAATTTCGACAATGAAAAGTCCGTAACTGACGGACTTTCAACAGACAGATTCACATCCGCGACGACGAAAACTGCTGACGGCTATCTGGTAGAATTCGCGATTCCGTCAACTCTGGGCGGATTCAAGGCGAATCAGATTGTCGGATTTGACGCACAGGTCAATGATGACGGCACAGGCGACGGAAAGAGAACTTCCATCGCGAACTGGTTCGACCTGTCCGGCATGGGCTATACTGACGTTTCCGGACTTGGTCTGCTGAAACTCACCGGAGAAGAAAGCAAACTGCCTGGTGATGCGGATTTAAGCGGAAAAGTTGACATTCTGGATGTCATTACCGTGAACAGGGCAGTTCTCGGAAAAGAAACGCTCTCTGCACAGCAGCTGACAAATGCAGATGTCAATAAAAACAGCAAGCCGGATGCCGCAGATTCTCTGCTGATTATGAAATATATTGTCGGTCTGGTGACTGAATTCTGATGAAAGCAAAATATAAAGCAATTTTACTGATTATCTGTTCGGCGTTCTGTTTCGCGTTTATGAATGCATTTGTACGGCTTTCGGGAGATTTGCCGTCGGTGCAGAAAAGTTTCTTCCGAAACTTTGTCGCGCTTCTGATAGCTGTCGTTGCGTGTTACAAGGACAGAAAAAACATGAACATTCCCCGGAATGGCTGGGGCTGGCTCGTTTTGAGAGCCAGCTTCGGCACACTTGGAATCTTATGCAATTTTTACGCGATTGACCATCTTGTTTTGTCTGATGCGTCTATGCTGAATAAAATGTCACCATTTTTCACGATACTGTTTTCATGGCTTCTGCTGAAAGAAAAGCTTCGCCCGGCACAGGGTGCGGCAGTACTGACGGCATTTCTCGGCAGTCTGCTGATTGTCAAGCCTTCTCTGGACTTTACGGATTTCAAAGCTTCTCTGATAGGTCTGACGAGCGGCATCAGTGCCGGCGTTGCCTATGCCTGTGTGAGAGTGTTAGGTCAGAAGGGAGTCAACAAGAATTTTATTGTCATGTTCTTTTCGGGATTTTCATGTCTGGTAACACTGCCATGGCTGATACTGGATTTTCATCCCATGACGCTGAAACAAGTGTTGATTCTAATCGGCGCAGGCACAGCCGCCGCCGGAGGACAGTTTTCGATTACAGCGGCATACTGCCACGCACCCGCGAAAGAAATTTCTGTCTATGACTATTCGCAGATTATCTTTGCGACTTCGCTGGGATATTTATTTTTCCGGGAGATTCCGGATAAATACAGTTTTATCGGCTATGGAATCATTATTTTCGCAGCGGCGGCAATGTTCTGGTATAATAATTATTATTTAACAAAAAAGCAGTCTGAAAGCTGAACTTTCAGACTGCTGAATTTTTACAGGAAATTAGCTGTTTTTCTTTTTTGCGGCGATATCGGCGAGGGCTTCTTTTCTGGAAAGATTGATTCTGCCCTGCTTGTCGATTTCGATGACTTTTACGACGATTTCATCGCCAATCTGAACAACATCTTCGACGTTTTCGACACGGCGGTTTTCCAGCTGGGAGATATGAACCAGTCCGTCCTTGCCGGGAGCGATTTCCACGAATGCGCCGAAATTCATGATTCTGACAACTTTACCCTTATAGATAGCACCGACTTCAGGGTCGTTGGCGATGGTTTCGACAATCTGGATGGCTTTCTTGGCATTTGCCATATCGATACCGCTGACGAATACGCTGCCGTCTTCATTGATATCAATCTTGACATCGCATTCCGCGCAGATTTTCTGAATGACTTTGCCGCCCTGACCGATAACTTCACGGATTTTGTCAACCGGAACTCTAGTCTGGAGCATCTTGGGCGCATAAGCACCGACTTCGGGACGAGGTTCCGGAATCGCTTTGAGCATGATTTCATCGAGAATATATAATCTTGCTTTTCTGGTTTTCTCGAAAGCCTGTTCGATGATAGCCGGGGTCAGACCGTCTACCTTGATATCGACCTGAATCGCTGTGATACCCTTGTGAGTACCGCCGACTTTGAAGTCCATATCTCCGAAGAA
>DGUB01000026.1 GCA_002393815.1 Ruminococcus sp. UBA4321
TATATATTATAACACGCATTATGCGCATTGTCAAGTACTTTTTGAAAGTTTTTTGAAAAAAATAAAATTTTTTGAGTTGATACTCAATAAAACGCAAAAGCAGTGTGATTTTGCGTTTTATCTGCAAAAAATGAGAAATTTTCACAAATTCAGGTATGAAATTGCGGAAGGAGCATCAGAACATGAATGAAAAAACACTCTGGAAAAAATTTCTTGCAGCAGGAATGACCATAGCCGGAGCTGCCGGACTGATAGGAAATCTCTATGCTGAATCGGCACTCAATCCGAAGAATTTACAGCAGACCTATGAAAAAAAGTCAGGCTATTCAGATGATTCCTATACTGCTGCTGTCGATTCCGGAAGATATACAAACTTTGTCCGTGACTGTGCCGGCTATGGGTTGGCACAGTGGACGTTCTGGACACGCAAACAGGCTCTGCTGAATTATGCAAATGATAACGGCGTATCAATCGGCGATTTGAATATGCAGATTGCTTTCATCATCAAAGAACTGCAGTCCGGCTATGCTTCTGTCTGGAAAATTCTCTGTACAACTGACAGCGTCAGAACGGCATCGGACAATGTTCTGTTCAGCTATGAAGCACCTGCCAATCAGGGAAAAAGCGTTCAGGATTTTAGATACAATCAGGCGATGCGGTTCTACAACGACTTCATCAGCGAGACTACTCCGAAAAATTCTGACAAGTCTGTTCAGGAACTGGCGGAAGAAGTCCTCGCTGATAAATGGGGAACAGGTCAGGACAGGAAAGACCGTCTGACTGCTGCCGGGTATGATTACACAGTCGTTCAGAAAAGAGTCAATGAATTACTGGACAAAAGCAGTAATGTTGTTGAAAATCCTGTTGAAACTGTGGAAAAAGAAATCATTCAGGTGACTGCTGTCAAGGACGGAAAGAACTTCTCCGGAGTGCTGACAGCATCTAAAACAATAGAATAGGAGGACAGAAAATGAAACCACACGGAAACACACGGTTTATCAGAGCAAAGTGTTCGGCTCACGGCTGTGAAAAAGCGCACTCATGGCTTAACAGGGCGTTTGAAGCAGATTATCGCATTAACCTTTTACAGCAGCAAATCAAACAGGAAACGGCTTTGCTGAAGGAAGCAAAAGAATGCAATATTTCAGACAGCGAAGCAGAAGAAGCATTGCGCCTCGTAATGGAAGAACACCGGAAAGCATTATGTGAGCTGCTGAAAATCAGACCGCAGATTGAAAAGGCGATTGCTGATTCAGATACGGAAGAAGAGGAAAAAGAAATTCTGACACGCTTTTATCTGTTATATGAAACTAATGAGAAAATCGCTGAAGAAATGTTTTATGATTTAAGGACAATTCCACGAAAACATAAGAAGGCTCTGGAAAAATTTGTGATTCCGGAACAATACTGAACTATAACTTGTTATCACTAAAAATCACCCGGCAGTGAATTCTGACGGGTGATTGGCTTCATCAAATGATATCTATCATAAATGAGCTAGTTCTTCCGTGCCGATATCAGTCAGAAGACCTTTGATTTCATCTGTCGGCATGGCATATCTCTGATTCAGATACCGGAGTGATGCGCCGAGTTCACCGTCAGCACCGCCAATCTGGCTCATGACAATCTGTGCTGTACGCGGGTCAGGATTCTTAATTTTTACCGGATATTGCAATTTAATATCATATTTATCTTATACATATTTACATATTGAAATTAGAAGGACTTTAAAATTATTTATTTTCGTGATTTCTGTACAGCAGCAATCGTTTAGCCGGCAGTTCCGGCTCATAGGTTCAAATCGCAATGTCTCCGCCGGAAGTCCTCTGTTCTGTCAGAGGGCTTTTTTCTGAGAATTTTTTCTAATTACTTGACAAAATGCACAAATCAGTCTATAATTAAATAAGCGGATATTTCCGCTGAAAGGAGTAAGGAGAATTTTTGAATATTTTAATTGTCGGCGGCGGAAAAGCCGGAATCATTCTGACACAGACCCTCTGTAAAGAAGGACATGATATCACTGTCATGGATACAGATTCCGAAGTTGTGACGAATGTCATAGATAATTTCGATGCACAGGCGCTCGAAGGCAACGGACTGATTGTCAAAGACCTGCTGGAAGCCGGTGTGGAACATGCCAATGTCATCATTGCCATGACGGAATCTGACGAAACCAATATCATGTGCTGCATGATGTCCCGTAAACTCGGTGCAAGGCACAGTATCGCCCGCGTCAGAAATCCCATGTTCGCGGAACAGATGGTCTTTATGCGTGAGGAACTCGATATCAGCCTGATGGTCAATCCCGAATTCCAGACCGCGAACGAAATCGCCCGGATGCTCCGCTATCCGAATGCCCTGCATGTCGAAAGTTTTGCCGGCGGACGCATGGAACTTGCGGAACTCCATGTCTCACCTGACGGCGTAATGGACGGACTGATGCTCTCTGCCCTGCCTTCCAGACTGAAACTGCGGTTTCTTGTCTGTGCGGTCATGCGCGGCGAAGAATGCCTTATCCCGGACGGCAGCTTTATCCTGCACGGCAATGACAAAATCTATATCACAGCGGCACACAGTGAACTTTCCAAATTCTACAAGCAGTTCGGTGATGTCAAGAACAGAATCAAAACCGTCATGATTGTCGGCGGCGGCAAAATCAGCTATTATCTCGTCCGGCAGCTGCTCGAACTGGGGATGCAGGTGACAATTATCGAACAGGATATGAAACGCTGTGAACAGCTCAGTGACTGGTTCTCGAAAGCCGAAGTCATCTGCGCGGACGGCACCGACCAGAACGTCCTTCTGGAAGAAGGTCTTGCCGATGCCGATGCCTGCATTACCCTCACTGGCATTGACGAAGAAAATATTATTCTCTCGCTGTATGCCAAAAAACTCGGTGTTGACAAAATAGTCACCAAAATCAACCGCACTTCCCTGCTGCCGATTTCTGACAGTGTCGGACTTCAGAACATTGTTTCGCCTAAAAACACGACCGCCGCGCTGATTCTGCAATATATCCGCGGAAAAGAAAATTCCGAAAGCAGTGATAATATTACTTCCCTCTACCGTCTGGCAGACGATAAACTGGAAGCGATTGAATTCATCATCCGCAAGAATGCGAAATATGTCGGCGTACCTCTCAAACAGCTGAAAACAAGCCGCTATTCCCTGATTGCAGGCATTATCCGGAACAACAAGAGAATCATTCCTTCCGGTGAGGACTGCCTGAAACTCAATGACAGCGTGATTGTTGTCACGACAAGTCAGAAAGTTTCCGGTCTGGAAGACGTTTTCGAGGGTTAAGGAGGCGCACGGCTGAACTATGAATTATAAAATGATAGGCTGTCTGCTCGGACAGATTATCCGCGTGCTGGGTCTGCTGATGTTTCTGCCGGTGATTGTCAGTCTGGTATATCACGAACCGGAAAGCCTGAAAGCGTTTCTGATAACCGCAGCCGGGCTGATTCTTGCCGGCACGCTGATGACTGTCAAAAAACCGGAAAAAAAAGATATTTATACCCGTGACGGCATGGCAACCGTCGCGGCGACATGGATTCTGGTTTCGATTCTGGGGGCGATTCCGTTCACGCTTGCCGGAGCGATTCCGAACTTTGCGGATGCCGTATTCGAGACGGCTTCCGGCTTCACGACAACAGGCGCGACGATTCTGAACGACATCGAATCTGTTTCAAATGCGTGTTTATTCTGGAGAAGCTTTTCGCATTTTCTGGGAGGTATGGGTGTACTGATTCTGATACTGGCGATTCTGCCGCAGTCCGATACCCGGACGATGCACCTTGTCCGCGCCGAATCTCCGGGACCCACTGCCGGAAAACTCACGGCAAAGATGAGTTCTTCCGTCCGGACGCTTTACGGCATTTACATTGGTCTGACGGTTCTGGAAATGCTGCTTCTGCTTCTGAGCAACTTCGACCCTGTGCCGGAACACAGAATGTCCTTCTTTGAAGCCCTGAACACGGCACTTTCCACTGCCGGAACAGGCGGATTCGCCCTGAAAAATGCCAGCATTGCCGCTTATGACAGTGCGTATATTGATATTATCATCACGATTTTCATGCTGCTGTTTTCCGTGAATTTTACGCTGTACTATCTGCTGTTCACGAAGAAATTCTCACAGGTATTCAAAAACGAAGAACTGCGGTTTTTCCTGAGTATCGTCCTGATTTCCGGGATTGTGATTGCAGCCGATATTACAAAGATTTACGGCAGTTTCTTCCGGGCAATGCGCTATTCGTTCTTTCAGGTGCTGACAATGATTTCCACTGCCGGATTCGCCACGGCGGATTTCACAGACTGGTCATCACTGTCACAGATGATTCTGATTCTGCTGATGTTTGTCGGCGGCTGTGCCGGTTCGACAGGCGGCGGACTGAAAGTCATGAGAATTCTGCTGCTTTGCAAGACAGCATTCCGGGAAATCAAGTGTGTGCTGAATCCCCGTGCGGTTGTTTCCGTCAAGTGTGACGGAAAGGCAGTCGATAAAGAAATCGTCCGGAGCGTCAGCTTCTATTTTGTACTGTTCATGCTTCTGGCGGCGGTTTCGATGCTGCTGCTTTCCCTTGACGGTCATGATGTCGGCACGACGGCGACCGCGGT
This sequence comes from Ruminococcus sp. UBA4321, assembly GCA_002393815.1. Lineage (GTDB taxonomy): Bacteria > Bacillota > Clostridia > Oscillospirales > Ruminococcaceae > UBA3855. Next base: position 4,618 of record DGUB01000026.1, read on the forward strand.
CATCACCTGCCTGAACAACGTGGGACCCGGTTTGAATGAAATTTCCCCTTCCGGAAATTTTGCCGGCTTCTCCTCATGGGCGAAGATTCTGCTCAGTATGGATATGCTCCTCGGCAGACTGGAAATCTATCCGCTTCTTGTGCTTTTCACTATCAGAAAAAAATAAAAAATCCTGCCGCTGTGTCTGCACACAGCGGCATTTCTGTCTATTTCTGTTCTTTTGCGAGTTTCCGGAGTATCTCGAATTTCGGCTTGCACTTGTGATATAATTCTTTTACCTTCTGACCGTCGTGATATGTTCTTGCAAGTCCGTTGTTCAGGTCTGTGAGCGTGTCCGCATGGGCGATAATCTCACAGATTGCCCTGACTGTCTTGTCATCGGTATTCTTTCCGAGCGTTTCGCGTACCTGATTCTGATATTCTGATTCCGGACGCTTCTGTTCCAGCATGGAAATCAGTTCTTCCGGCAGACCGTTTTCCTGTTCAATCGTCTGCCGCAGAGAAGATACAAAATTTTCATAGGCTTCCGGCACTTCCGGTTCTGCGGATTCTTCCTGAAAAGACGCTTCTACAGAAGCACAAATTTTCAGCTGTACTTCATCCGAACGGATATAGCTTTCATAGAATTCCAGACCAAGCCGGAAATCCTTGTCTTTACTGATGATATAAATCTGCTTGCTCTGCTTCGTGCCGATAACATAGCCGAGAAACATCATCAGCTGAATATCTAGCGCATTCTTGACAGGGTCATTGTTTTTCAGGCTCATGGCGACTTCGTTCAGGTGGATTTCTGCCTTGCAGGAAATCAGCTGCTGATACAGTCCGAATGTCAGTCCGCACCGGTTCTGCGTGTAGAAGATATGCACGGAATCCTGTTCGGTCAGGCGTTCGATTCCCTGAAGTCCTTCGATATATACATTTTCATAATCAATTAAATAAACTGCCATTTTTTCACCTTGATTGCTTATTTTTCCGTCAGCAGATGATAGCGTTCCGGTCTTCTGTCGCGGAACAGCCCCCATTCCAGACGGGCATTTTCAATTTTCTGCAAATCGAATTCGGCAATCAGCACAGCATCTCCGGCGCGGTCAGCCTGTTTGAGGATTTCGCCCGTTTCGTCAGTGATAAACGACGAACCGTAAAAATGCAGAGCCGATTTCTGATTTGCATTTTCTTCGCAGGGGCTGACTTCTTCCAGACCGTAACGGTTCGCGGCAATCACCGGAATGATGTTCGCCGCCGAATGTCCCTGCATACATCTTCTCCAGTGAGGCATACTGTCACAGTTCAGAATCGGCTCTGAACCGATTGCCGTCGGATAGAACAGCAGATTTGCCCCCTGTAACGCTATCGCTCTGGCAGTTTCCGGAAACCACTGGTCCCAGCAGATGCCGACACCGATTCTGCCGTATGCGGTATCCCATACCCGGAAACCTGTATCTCCGGGCGTGAAATAAAACTTTTCCTGATAAAAATGGTCATCCGGAATATGCGTCTTTCTGTATACGCCCAGAATACTGCCGTCCGCATCAATCACAGCAACAGAATTATATAACACATTGCCGTCTTTTTCATAGAAGCTGATTGGCATGACAATGTGCAGTTCTCTGCATATTTCCGCAAAATGCCGGACAGCGTCATTTTCCTGTACAGGCTTTGCAAACTGATAATATTCATATCTGCGTTCCTGACAGAAATACTGCCGCTCGAACAGTTCCGGCAGAAGGACGATATTCGCGCCTTTGGAAACTGCTTCACGGACTAGGGCTTCGGAATGCATTAAATTTTCCTGTACATGTTTCGTACAATTCATCTGAATGGCTGATACAATCATGATAATAACACTCCTTTCGGAATCTGCTGTGTCAGGCAGTGGATATTTCCGCCGCCGAGCAGAAGTTCTCTTGCCGGAATCGAGATGATTTCCCTGTCCGGACAGAGTTTTTTCATGATGCTGACTGCTCTTTCATCGCTGACGGCATTTTCGCCACCGAACTGCGGCAGCAGTACAGCATGATTGGTAAAATAAAAATTCACATACGAAGCCGCCAGACGTTCTCCGGCTTCTCTGGTATCTTCACCGGGTTCAAAGACATAGCCTTTCAGGTCGTGTTCCGTCACGCATACCGGAATATCCGGAACCGGAAGCTTGTGAACTATGATATGTTCCCGTTCCAGAACTTCCAGACAGGCTTCTGAAAGCGCATACTGCGGGTCATTCCGGTTGTCCGTCCATGCCAGAACAACTTCCCCCGGCTTGATAAATGCACAGATATTATCGACATGTTCGTTAGTTTCGTCGTTATAGATGCCGCGCGGAAGCCAGATAACACGGTCTGCGCCGAGATACTCCTTCAGATTTTCGGTAATCTGTTCTTTGGAAAGTTCCGGATTTCTGCCCGGACTGAGCAGACAGGCTTCCGTTGTGATGACAGTCCCCTGCCCGTCACTGTGTACCGAACCGCCCTCTAATACGAAATGCTGCGCATCATAGACCTGAAACCCCGTTTTCCGGCAGAATGCCGAGGCTAAGGCATTATCTTTCCGCCAGTCGGCATACAAGCCGTCGAACGTTCCGCCCCATGCGTTGAACTGCCAGTCGATTCCGCGGACTTCTCCGGTTTCCGGATTCCGGACAAAAGTCGGGGCGGTATCACGCGCCCAGGCATCATCCTGCGGAATTTCCAGAATTTCGATATTTTTCAAATCTTTGCAGAGATTTTCTGCTTTCTGAAATTTTTCAGGACTGACAAGCAGATATAATTTTTCATCTTTGGTGACGGCTTTCCAGATTTCCAGAAAACCTGGCAGAGCAGGTTCGGCATCGTAAGTCCATGAGCCGGGACGCTCCGGAAAAATCATAATCGTTCCGGAATGCGGCTCGAATTCGCCGGGCATCCGGAAGCCGTCATTTCTGGGCGTTGTCATGATAATCTCTCCTTGAAATCCTGATATTCAAATTTCCGGATAACTTCATAACTTCCGTCAGTATGCAGAATGCCGATATCCGGAAGGGGCATTCCGTTGAAAGTATTGTTCTTCACCATGGAATAAATCATCATATCTTCAAAGCAGAGCCGGTCACCGATATGTTTTTCATCATCGAAGCTGTAATCGCCGATGATATCCCCGGCTAAACAGGTACAGGAAGATAATCTGTAGGAAAAATTCTTTTCGTCTTTCTGACCGGATTCGTATAAAGGCGGTCGGTAGGGCATTTCCAGAACATCCGGCATATGGCACGCCGCCGAAGCATCCAGAATCAGAACTTTCGTTCCGTGATTCTCGACGATATCGAGAATTTCTGTCACCAGATATCCGGCATTCAGGGCGATAGCTTCACCGGGTTCGAGATAGACTTCCACATCATATTTTTTCCTGAAATCCTGAATTAATCTGATTAATAAATCAATATCATAATCTTCTCTTGTGATATGATGACCGCCTCCGAAATTCACCCATCTGCACTGATGCAGATACTCTCCGAATTTTTTTTCCACGGCTTTGAGCGTAATTTCGAGCGCATCTGCGCCCTGTTCACAGAGCGTATGAAAATGCAGACCGTCAATATCGGGAAATTCCGTTAATTTATCAGCCGTCACGCCTAAGCGCGAACCCGGCGCACACGGGTCATAAATCGCGGTTTCCTGCGTGGAGCATTCCGGATTTATCCGCAAGCCGATACTCTTTCCGGCATTCCGGCAGATATCGTGATATGTTTCAAGCTGATTCAGCGAATTGAATACGATATGGTCAGCGATTCCGGTCAATTCCTGCATGTCCTCCGTCTTGTACGCCGGAGAAAAGACATGCACTTCTCCCGGAAATTCCTCCCGTCCGAGACGCGCTTCATAAAGTCCGCTTGCAGTCGTTCCGGCTAAATACTGCGAAATCACCGGATAAACTTTAAACATCGAGAAGGCTTTCTGTGCCAGTAAAATTTTACAGCCGGATTTCTCCTGCACGGATTTCAGAATGTTCAGATTAGATAATAATTTTTCTTCGTCCAGTACATAGGCAGGCGTATGCGTCACCTTGTCTAAGGCTTTCAGCTGATTCTGCATGTCAGTCTACCAATACCGGATTTTCGTCCACTACCCACGGCAGACCGTACTGATTCAACATATCCATATAGGGGTCGGGGTCGAATTCTTCAACGTTGAAAACACCTGCTCCGCTCCATGTTCCGGAAGCCACCAGAGCCGTACCAATCATCGCCGGAACGCCTGTCGTGTAGGAAATCGCCTGTAATCCGGTCTCTTTATAGGCTTCCTGATGGTCGCAGATATTATAGATATAAATACTCTTTTTCTTGCCGTCCTTGATTCCCGTGAAAATACAGCCGATATTCGTCTTGCCAACGGTTCTCGCGCCTAAAGATGCCGGGTCAGGAAGCAGAGCTTTCAGGAATTTAATCGGCACGATTTCGTGACCCTCGAATTCAATCGGCGTTGTGCCGAGCATTCCGACATTCTGCAAGCAGTTCATATGCGTCAGATAACTCTGACCAAATGTCATAAAGAAGCGGATTCTCTTGACGTTCGGGATATTTTTCGCAAGGGATTCGATTTCTTCATGATGGAGCAGATACATATCTTTCTGACCGACACCATCGAAATTGTATTCCCTCTTGATTTCCATGGGCTTGGTTTCTACCCAGTGACCGTCTTCCCAGTAAGAGCCGTTTGCGGAAACTTCGCGGAGATTGATTTCCGGATTGAAATTCGTCGCGAACGGATAGCCGTGGTCACCGCCGTTGCAGTCGAGAATATCAATATAATGAATTTCATCAAAATAATGTTTCAGCGCGTAAGCTGTGAATACGCTTGTCACACCGGGGTCGAAGCCTGTGCCTAATAAAGCAGTCAGCCCGGCTTTCTTGAATTTCTCCTGATATGCCCACTGCCAGGAATAATCGAAATATGCCGTAAAGCCTTTTTCCTGACAGCGTTTTTCGTAGATTTTACGCCATTCGGGGTCGTCAGTATCTTCGGCTTCATAGTTGGCAGTATCAACGTAATTTGCACCGCATTCAAGGCAGGCATCCATGATAGTCAAATCCTGATACGGAAGCGCAACATTCAGAACTGTATGCGGTCTGAATTCCTTCATCAGAGCGACAAGGGATTCTACGCTGTCAGCGTTGACAGTCGCGGTTGTCAGCTTCGCGCTGGTAGTCGGCGCGAGTTTCGCCGCTAAGGCTTCGCATTTGGAAACCGTTCTGCTTGCAATGCAGATTTCTGTAAACAGAGGATTCTGACAGCATTTGTGAATGGCAACGGTCGCTACGCCGCCGCATCCGATAACTAATAACTTCATAATTTAGATTTCTCCTTTTCTGAACAGCTTAATCTAAGCTGATTTTTTTGCAGATATATTCTATAAATTCCGGTTTCAGCTGAAGATTATATTTTTCAAAATAATAGATTTCACTTTCATACCAACAGTATATACTATCAGAATGGGCATTATCAGCCGCATATACTTCTTTGCCGGTGAATACATCAATTACAGGTGAACTTGTAAAAGCTGAAAGCGGTGTTTCTTTTAAATAAGTTACTATTTTCTGTTTATCATTGATAGTAATTTCAGAACAATATTTTTTTAAATTCTCCGCTGATATTTCGTCAATATCAAAATCAATAATATACTTCATAAATATAAATTAAGATTTATTTTTGTGTTCTTCTTCTTCGAGCAGGTCTTCGACATACTTCGGGAGCATGAATGCGCCCATATGCAGATTTGTCGTGTAGTACCATGTTTTGAGCTTTCTGGCTCTCCATCTCTGCGCGTTCAAATCATGCAGAGGATGATATTTTTTAGAAGCGAAGCCGAATAACCAATATCCGGACGGACAAGTCGGAATATGCGCCTGATACACTCTGCTGATGGGGAAACTTTTATAAGCTTTCCGGTGCATCGCCCGGCAGGTTTCCTCATCCTCATCGAAAAACGGGCTTCCGTGCTGATACACCATAATGCCGTCATCATGCAGGGCTTTGTAACAGCTTCCGTAAAATTCTTTCGTGAACAGCCCGGCAGTATGTCCGAGCGGGTCTGTGCTGTCGTTGATGATTAAATCATATTCGTCCTGTTTTCCGCGAAGGAAACGCAGACCGTCCCTGTAGTAGACTTTCACGCGCGGGTCGTCAAGACCTCTTGCGTTATCGGGGAAGAATTCCTGACAGACTTTCACGAATAATTCATCCGGCTCGACAACGTCGATTTCTTCAATTTCCTGATAATAGGAGAGTTCACGGGCGACACCGCCGTCACCGCCTCCGATAACCAGAACTTTTCTGACGTTCGGATGCACTGCCATCGGAACGTGAACAATCATTTCGTCATAGGTAAATTCATCTTTTTCGGAGAAGATGACGCTCCCGTCAGAAGTCAGGAATCTGCCGAATTCTTCGGATTCAAAGACATCAATTCTTTGAAAGTCGCTGACTCCGGAAAACAATTGTTTTTCGACACGGATGGACATCTTGACATTATGGGTATGCATTTCAGAAAACCAGAAATCCATAAAATCCAACCTCCTTTATTTTTTCAGTTCTTGATACAGTATTTTTTGTTTTTGATGACGGAGTTCACCGTCATGCTGATGCTGATAGTTTCTTCTGAGCCAGTCTTTTCGGAGAAGCTGTTCATGCCGGCGGACGCGGTCTTGCAGGAGAAAGAAAGCTCCTGCCGGAGTTTCCGGACGATTCGCGCAGAACGGGCATTCCGGGTCGGAACAGGCTTTTTCTAACCACTGGTTACAGGACAGACAGCCTTTCGCGTCATAAAGATTTATCAGAAAAATCTGACTGTTTCCGCAGAACGGACATGTTCCGGAACAGGACATTATCACGCCGGAGAATTCTGCTTTTCTGAGCTGTCTATGGAATGCAGAATTTTTTCTGGATTTTTTCAAGATTCATCACCTGCCGGAACACGGCAATTTCAGGAATTCCGTAACTGCTGATAAATTTTAACTGTTTCGTCACTGGTGCTTACCAGAAAAACAATGCCGGGATAATCAGGATGTTCCTTTCCCCACTGTTCGAGCGCAGAAAGAGCAACGACAGCGGCTTCCTGCTTGGGGTATCCGAAACTGCCTGTTGAAATTGCCGGAAATGCAATGGTATTGATATGATATAATCTTGCAAATTCCATGCAGTTCCGGTAACAGGAAGCAAGCAGAGCGGGGGCTTTTTCTTTGGTTTTCTGATAAACAGGTCCTACGGTATGAATCACATATTTTGCATCAAGATGATAGCCTTTTGTAATCCGGGCTTCTCCGGTTCTGCATCCGCCGAGCAGACTGCATTCTTCCGCAAGTTCTTTTCCGGCAGCCTGATGGATTGCGCCACAGACACCGGATTTTCCGTCCTTCAAATCCTCATTGGACGGATTGACAACAGCATCCACTTCCATTTTCGTAATATCTGCTTTCATAATTTTAATGAACATTTTCTTCACCCTTTCTGAGATATCAGTTTTCTTTCAGAACGTTTAATTTTTCGAGGGTACCGTCCTCGGGTCCCTGCATGGAGCAGCCTTTTTCTTTGGAATAGAGTGTATAATCAATAATTTCTTTGGTAATCATTTCGCCGGGCGCGAGAATCGGAATTCCGGGCGGATAGCACATGACGAATTCACCGCAGATTCTTCCGGAGGTTTCCCGGATGGGAACAAGCTCCTTTTCTGAATAAAAGGCTTTCTGAGGGGTTGTCGCCACGATAGGCGTAATATATTCTGCACTGTGCAGACCGGAAATATCACGGGAATACAGTCTTTTAATATCTTCCAGTGCGCCGACCAGTCTTTCAATATCCTGAATTCTGTCGCCGATTGAGATATATGCCAGGATATTGCCGATATCGCCGAATTCTATCTGAATATCGTATTCATCGCGGAGCAGGTCATAGACTTCAATTCCGGTCAGACCGATATCACGGGTATAGACGGATAATTTTGTCACATCATAATCGAAGATGCTTCCGCCGTTGACGAGTTCCTTTCCGTAGGCGTAATAACCGCCGATGGAATTGATTTCATCACGGGCATATTCCGCCATGCCAGCGACTTTCTCGAAGGACTGGTGACCGCGCAGAGCAAGATTTCTTCTGGAAATATCCAAACTGGACAATAACAGATAAGAGGCACTTGTTGTCTGTGTGAGATTGATAATCTGTTCGACATAGCGTGTATTGACGTTATGATTCAGTAATAATAAAGAACTCTGTGTGAGGCTTCCGCCGGATTTGTGCATGGAAACGGCTGCCATATCGGCTCCGGCTTCCATTGCCGAAACCGGAAGCTTTTCATGAAAATACAGGTGTGTGCCGTGGGCTTCGTCAGCGAGTACCATCATGCCGTGTTCGTGCGCCAGTTTCACGATAGAGCGCAAATCCGAACAGATGCCGTAATATGTCGGATTATTGACAAATACCGCTTTCGCGTCAGGATTGGCAAGAATCGCCTGTTCCACCTGTGAAATCTCCATGCCGAGTGCAATACCGATATGAGAATCCACATCCGGATTGACGTAAACAGGCTCTGCACCGCACAGCACAAGCGCATTGATAACACTTCGGTGAACGTTCCGGGGGAGAATAATTTTATCACCTGCTTTGCAGGCAGTCAGCACCATACTCTGTACGGAAGAAGTCGTACCGCCTACCATAAAATAGGCATATGCCGCACCGAACGCATCAGCCGCTAACTGTTCGGCTTCCATGATGACAGAAACCGGATGACATAGATTATCCAGCGGCTTCATCGAATTGACATCGAGAGAAACACACTGTTCGCCGAGGAGTTTCACGAGTTCAGGGTTTCCCCTTCCTCTCTTATGACCGGGAACATCGAACGGCACAACGCGCTGTTTCCGGAAACGTTCCAGAGCTTCATAAACGGGCGCGGATTTTTGTTTTTCAAGATTCATAGGGCAGTCTTCCAATCCTTGATTTTTTAGTTATGATATAGCCTTATTATAGCATATCTGCGGGGCAATGTCAAGAGTTATCCGGCAGATAAAAAACTTTGCAGAAACGCGGAATTTAATGGGTTCCAGCCGGGATTGCGGACATCCGGAAGAGCAGCGGCTTTCTGTTCGATAAGCGTGAACTGCTGCTGAATCCATCTGTCGAGTTCCGGATTTTTCGCACCTGTGCCGAGTTCGGAAACAGCCACCTTGATTTCCAGAAGATTATCAATCAGGGGGGCGATTTCAAGGGCTTCGGGGCAGTGACGCAAATCCTCGAAGAGCATCGGCGGAGGAGTCAGGTGTTCGAGAATCCATGCACAGGCTAACAGCGGACGAAGGACATAAAAATATTTTTTATATTTCACCTGTTCTTTTTCGCAGTAGGCGTGATAATTATGCTTTGCCGTCGAAAGATAATGATAACTTCCGGCTTTCGGCAAAAAATAGGAATTTATCAGGGGTTTGAGATTCTGAAAATACTCACTTGTCCGGTAGACTATCGGCGAAGCAGTCCACTCGAATACAGTCGGATTGGATTTATATAATAATTTCAGCATTTTCTGGAAATCCCATCCGCTGACATCGAAAACATCATCCAGCTGATATTCAATGACATCTCTGCCGGGACTGAGCTTTAAATATTCGTCTTTTTCGCGGACATAGATAAATCTGACATCGAAGTCGCTGTCTGGGGAAGCGAATCCCCACGCACGTGAACCGGATTCGACAGCGTGTAAAACCCGGACATGTTCCTGCTGTTCGATTTGGGAGAGTTTGAGAACAATCTGCTTTTTGATTTCAGTTTCGTTTATCATAGATATCACATCGCTTTCATGAAAAAAGCCCTGCCGTAACTGACAGGGCTTTCTGTACAAAATTTAAAATTATTTTTTATCCGGAACGTGATAGTTCTTATTGAAATCGTTCTTGATAGCCT